>NZ_JAURXB010000007.1 GCF_030654605.1 Bradyrhizobium sp. | reverse complement strand
CAGGCCATCATCGAAAGCGGCATCAGGATCGTCGAGACCGCCGGCAACAAGCCGCAGGAACACGTCACCGAATTCAAGAAGCACGGCGTCATCGTGCTGCACAAATGCACCAGCGTCCGCCACGCGCTGTCGGCGGAGCGGATGGGCGTCGACGCCATCTCGATCGACGGGTTTGAATGCGCCGGCCATCCCGGCGAGGACGACACCCCCGGCCTGATCCTGATCCCGGCGGCCGCCGACAAGGTGAAGATTCCGATGATCGCCTCGGGCGGCTTCGCCGACGGCCGCGGCCTGGTCGCAGCCCTCGCGCTCGGCGCCGAGGGCATCAACATGGGCACACGATTCATGTGCACCAAGGAGAGCCCGATCCATCAACTGGTGAAGGAAAGGATCGTCGCCAATGACGAGCGGGAGACCGAACTGATCTTCCGCACCATGCGCAACACCTCGCGCGTCGCCAAAAACGCCATCAGCACCAAGGTGGTCGAGATGGAGAAGGCCGGCGCCAAGTTCGAGGATGTCCGCGAACTCGTCGCCGGCGCGCGGGGCAAAATGGTCTATGCGACCGGCGATGCCGACGAAGGTATCTGGTCGGCCGGACAGGTGCAGGGATTGATCCACGACATCCCGACCTGCGCCGAACTGGTGGGGCGCATCATGCACGACGCCGAAGCCATCATCCAGGGCCGGCTCGCAGGCATGATGTCCGGCAGCCATCGCCAGGCCGCCGAATAGGGTGCCGCTTGCTTCTCGCTTATCCTTCCTGCTTGCCAATTGGTACGGGTCTCGATGAATGACACAAACACCGCTGTCATCGCCCGGCTCGACCGGGCGACCCAGTATTCCAGAGACAGTCGTGTTCAACTGAGAAGCCGCGGCGTACTGGATCGCCCGGTCGAGCCGGGCGACGACAGTCTTGTTCTCGGCGCGACCGCGACCCTCCCTCACAAACGGGAGAGGGAGCAGAAAAGAGAGTAATCCCATGAAGGCCTATGTGTACGGCGCCAATGGCGCTGAAATCACCGACGTGGCGAAACCGGCGCCGAAAGCTCACCAGGTGCTGGTTCGCGTGCGCGCCTGCGGCCTCAACCGCGCCGACCTCGGCATGACCAAGGGCCATGTGCATGGCAGTGCCGGCGGAGCCGGCACCGTGCTCGGGATGGAATGGGCCGGCGAAGTCGCCGAACTCGGCCCCGACGCCAAGGGCGTCGTGGTCGGCGACCGGGTGATGGGCTCCGGCGGGGCTGCTTTCGCGGAATACACCCTGGCCGATCACGGCCGGCTGTTTCACATTCCCGCCAACGCCAATATGAGTTTCGAGGACGCGGCCACCCTGCCCGTCGCGCTTGCCACCATGCACAATGCGGTCGTCACCAATGGCGCGCTGCAGGCCGGCCAGTCCGTGCTGATCCAGGGCGCCAGTTCCGGCGTCGGCCTGATGGCGCTGCAGATTGCAAGACTCAAGGGCGCCAAAACCGTGATCGGCTCCTCGACCGACGCGACGCGGCGCGGACGCCTGAAGGAGTTCGGCGCCGACCTTGCGGTGGATTCCAGTGATCCCGGCTGGGTCGACCAGGTGTTGAAGGCGACGGATGGCGAAGGCGTCGACCTGATCGTCGACCAGATTTCGGGCCCGGTTGCCAACCAGAATCTCAAAGCCACCAAGGTCAAGGGCCGCATCGTCAATGTCGGCCGGCTCGGCGGCACCCACGGCGACTTCAATTTCGATCTGCACGCTGCGCGCCGGATCCATTACATCGGCGTCACCTTCCGCACCCGCTCGATCGAGGAAATCCGCGAGATATTTGCCGAGGTCCGCAGGGATATCTGGGACGCCGTGGAGTCGCGAAAACTGCAACTTCCGATCGACAAGGTGTTCGCCTTCGACGATATCGGCAAGGCGTTCGAACACATGGAAGCCAACAGGCACCTCGGCAAGATCGTGGTGACGTTGTAGATCTCGTAGGGTGGGCAAAGGCGCACTCTTCGCGCCGTGCCCACCATCCTTGTCTTGATCGAGATGGTGGGCACGCTTTTCGCCTTCGCTCGTTGAGCTACGGCGAGCCGCTTTGCCCACCCTACGCGCCGCTTCTAGAATCAGAATAATTCGCAATAATCCTTGCTGCGAGTGAATGGCGACTACACGAGCCGATCGGCGCTTTTAACCTGCATGCCGGGCTGCTACACGACAGCGCATGGCCCATCCCGTTCACAACGTCAAAGCCCGCGTCGCGGCGATTTCGATCTTCGCCAGCGCCGCCATGGCCGCCGCGAAACTCGCCGTCGGCATCACCATCGGCTCGCTGGCGCTGATCTCCGACGCGTTGCACAGCGTGATCGACATGGTGGCCACCATCATCACCTGGGCGGTGGTGCGGGTTTCGGACCAGCCGGCGGACGCCGAGCACCACTACGGCCATGGCAAGTTCGAGAGCCTTTCGGCGCTTGGCATCACCGCCCTGCTCTATGTGCTGGCGGGGGGCATTCTGGTCGAAGCCTGGAGCCGCCTGCGCGAGGGCGCGCCGCCGCCGACCATCTCGGCAATCCCCTTCATCGTGCTCGTGGTCGAGATCGCCGTGAACTTCTGGCGTGCCCGGGCGCTGCACCGTACCGCGCGCGAAACGCGCAGCCAGGCGCTCGCGGCCGATGCGCTGCATTTCGCCTCCGACATGTTCGGTTCCTTTGCCGTCATCGCCGGCCTCATCCTGGCCGGCCTCGGCTTCTGGTGGGGCGACGCGGCGGCCGCCATCGCGGTTGCCCTGATCATCGGCCTGCTCGGCGTGAGAATGACGCGTTCCACCGTGGAGACCCTGCTCGACCGCGCGCCCGAGGGCGTATCGGAGAAGGCCGACGCCGCGATCAGGACGGTTCCCGGCGTGGTCGACATCGAACGCGTGAGGGTGCGGATGGTCGGCTCGACGCACTTCATCGATGCCATCGTGCAGGTTCCCCGCACCTATCCGATCGACCGCGTCGAACAGATCAAGCGGATGGCGCAGCAGGCGGTCACCAGGGCGCTTGGTGACTCCGACCTGACCTTCACCGCGGTCCCGGTGGCGCGCAACAACGAGAGCGTGCGCGAGCGTATCATGGTGATCGCGCGCAATTCGGGCCTCGCCATCCACCATGTCACCGTGCACGATCTCGGCGGCAGGCTGACCGTCAGCATCGACCTCGAAGTCGACGGCGATATGCCGCTGACCGCGGCCCACGACATCGCCCATGGACTGGAGCGCAATATCCGCGACGAGTTCGGCGAGGACGTCGAGGTCGACACCCACATCGAGCCGCTGGAACCGGAACTGCCGCTGGGAACCGATGCAGCGCCGGACCGCGTCGAAACCATCAAGGCGGCGCTGTCGCGCTTTGCCGCCGACGGCGCCATCCACGACGTGCACAATGTGCGGGTCCGCAACACCGATGCCGGCGAGATCGTCAACTTCCACTGCCGCGCCGCGCCCTCGATGAGCGTGATCAAGGTTCATCAGAACGTCGACGAGATCGAGCGCGCGTTGCGCCGCGCCTTCCCCACCGTGAAGCGCGTCATCAGCCATGCCGAGCCGCCGCACGCGCGGTGAAATTCCGGCACGGCCGCGCGTTCTCCTTTCGGACTCACCGGCCCGGTAGAATTGCGGGCAAAATGGAGTCTCGATTCGCCGTTGGACAACATTTATTTCAATTAACGAATCGTTGACTCTCGACAGCCCGGCCAAACTGGATTCAAATCCCTGTGATTCGGAAGTGACTGGGGCCATCTCCGAATCGGTGCAGAAAAGTTCTCCGAGGGGGTCTAGGTATGGCGCGCGCACACGCGGCGAGCGCGTGCGTCCAATCCGATTCGATCAAGGGATTGGCGCAATCGATCGCGAAACCGGCCTACCATCGGCTGTTGGTCGCGGAGCCTGCGCTCCGCCGGGCGGTGCCCACCCTGATCATTGCCTTCCTGATCACGATCTGCCTCGGCGCATTCGTCCAGGTCGTCGATCAGAACCGGCAAAAGCGCGGGACACTCAAGCGCGAGCTGGCGGCGGTCGCCGATCTGCTCACCGAGCGCCTCGATCGCATCACCTCGGTCCGGCAGGATCGGGCCGCGACCATCGAGCGACTACAGAGCCTGCTGCCCGGCCTCATTCCGTCGTGGGGCGTCGCCGCCGGCCGCCACGTCATCGTTACCGGCGCCGACCAGCGGGTTCTCGCCCGCGTCCCGATCGAAACCGTGCTCGGCGATACCGCCGGCATTCTCGAGGCCATCAGCGCCGCGCTGGCGCTGAGCGGAACGTCGCAGCAAGGCAACGTCTCCGACATCGTGCTGCCGAACGGCAACGGCGCGCTGGCGATCCAGCGTGTGGTCAAATCGCTGCCCGGCCAGGTCATCATCATCCAGGAGAAGGTCGATTCGATCTGGCGATCGGACGCAGCACTGTCGGTGACGCTTTCCGCCACCACCGGCTTCGTGGTGCTGATCCTCGGCTTTGCATTCCACTGGCAGTCGACCCGCGCGCGCGAGGGCGATCTGATCAATGACGCGGTGCGCGGCCGGATCGATACCGCGCTCAATCGCGGGCGCTGCGGATTGTGGGACTGGGACCTGTCGCGCGGCCGGATTTTCTGGTCGCAATCGATGTTCACCATGCTGGGACTCGACACCCGCAATGATCTTCTGACCTTCGGCGAGGTCAACGCGCTGGTGAAATCCGACGACATCGACCTGTTCGCCATCGGCGACCAGCTGATCTCCGGCAAGATCGACCACATCGACCAGAGCTTCCGGATGCAGCACGCCAACGGCCACTGGATCTGGCTGCGGGTGCGCTGCGAGCTCAGCCAGGGCCAGGGCCCGAGTCAGGGCGATGCCGGCCTGCATTTGATCGGCATTGCCGTCGACATCACCGAGCAGAAGAGCCTCGCCGAGCGAACCGTGGAGGCCGATCTGCGGCTGCGCGATGCGATCGAAACCATCCCGGAAGCGTTCGTGCTGTGGGACGCGGAAGACCGCCTGGTACTCTGCAATTCGCACTTCCAGCGCCTGCACCGGCTGCCCGATACGGCCGTGACGCCGGGCACGTCCTATGAAACCGTGATCGAAGTAGGCTCGATGCCGGAAGTCCGCACCCGGCTGCACGAAAACGCCAGCCTGGCGCCGGGCGCGCGCACCTTCGAGGCGCAACTGGATGACGGCAACTGGCTGCACATCAGCGAGCGCCGCACCAAGGATGGCGGCTACGTTTCGGTCGGCACCGACATTACCCGCATCAAGGAGCACGAGCAGAAGCTGGTCGACAACGACCTTCGCCTGCGCGCCACCGTGATCGATCTGAAACGGTCACAGGTCGAACTCGCCGATCTCGCCGAAAAATACTCTGACGAAAAGAACCGCGCCGAGGAAGCCAACCAGACCAAGTCGAAGTTCCTGGCCAATATGAGCCACGAGCTGCGCACGCCGCTCAATGCCATCATCGGGTTTTCCGAGATCATGGAAAGCGGCATGTTCGGCACGCTCGGCTCGGAAAAATACCAGGAATACTGCCACGACATTCTCACCAGCGGGCACTATCTGCTCGACGTCATCAACGACATCCTCGACATGTCGAAGATCGAGGCCGGCCGCATGAAGCTCGACATGGAGCAGCTCGATTTGTCGAAGACGCTGGCGGAGTCGCTGCGGGTGGTGTCCGGGCGCGCCGACGACAAGCGCCTGAAGCTCGACGCCGATATCGACGGCAGCATTTCCGTGGTGGCCGATCGCCGCGCGGTCAAGCAGATCATCGTCAACCTGCTGTCCAATGCGGTCAAGTTCACCCCCGACGGCGGCAAGGTGGTGGTGCGAAGCCGGCTGCTCGCCGATTCCATCGTGCTGATGATCGCCGACACCGGCATCGGCATCGCGCCGCACTCGCTGCAGAAGCTGGGCCGGCCGTTCGAGCAGGTCGAGAGCCAGCTGACAAAGACCTATCACGGCTCCGGACTGGGGCTGGCGATCGCGCGGTCGCTGACCAACCTGCATGGCGGCTCGATGAAGCTGCGCTCGAAACTCGGCACCGGCACCGTGGTCTGCGTCTCGCTGCCGCGCGACGCCCGCAAGGCCAGGACGAAGATGTCGGTGGCGGCGTAGGCAATCAGCCCCGCTCCCTCATGGTGAGGAGTGCGTCCGGGCTGCGCGCCTGCGCTGCCCGGCGCACGTCTCGAACCATCTGGCACATTTCCTGTTTCCATCCTTCGAGACGCATCGCCATTGGCGATGCTCCTCAGGATGAGGGCCTTCCCTGGCCGCTTCAGCTCCGGCCTTCGACAATATCCCCGAACACCCGCCTCACCTCGGTCTGGGTTTCCTTGACGCGCGCCTCCAGCGCGGAAAAGTCGGGGGCATCGCCGGCCCGCGCCAGCACGCGCAGGAGGTCGTCGCCCGCGGTTTCCGGCTTGAATTTTTCGGTGACGCAGAGCCGCAGAATTTGGGTGAGGTCATGATAGAGCCGCGTCGCCGAACGCAAGGTCTCCGCCGCCGGTTGCGGCAGCACGCCGAGCCGCGCCGCGCTGTCGAGCACTTGCAGCGTGGAGACGTCGAGAATCTCGGGGCGGTCGGCGGCGTGAACCAGCTGGAGATATTGCGCGATGAAGTCGATATCGACCATGCCGCCGGCGGCATATTTCAGATCCCAGACCTCGTTCTCGCCCTTCTCCAGAGCGATGGCGCGGCGCATGTCCGCGACGTCGCCGGCGACGCTGGCGCGGTCGCGCGGCCGCGTCAGCGCGGCGCGAATGATGCTCTCGATGCGGGCGCGAAGCTCCGGCGGCGCCGAGATCACGCGCGCACGGGTCAGCGCCATGTGCTCCCAGGTCCAGGCTTCGCGTTCCTGATAGTCGGCGAAGGAGTCGATCCGCGAGGCCACCGGCCCGGCGCGGCCCGAAGGGCGCAGCCGCATGTCGACGTCGTAGAGCACGCCGTAATTGGTCCGCGTCGTGAAGGCGCTGATCAGCCGCTGGGTGAAGCGGGCAAAATATTGCGCGCCGTGCAGCGACCGCTCGCCGTCGGAGTCGGGGTATTCGTGATCGAAATCATACAGCAGGATCAGATCGAGATCGGATGACGCGGTCATCTCGCGGCTGCCGAGCCGGCCCATCGCCAGGATCGCGGTCTGCTGCCCCTTGATGCGGCCGTGCTGGGCCGCGAACCGGTCGGTGACCAGGCCATGCACGGTGTGGACGATGCCCTCGGCGACGTCGGCGAAGGCGACGCTGGCCTGCTGGGCGGAGACCGTGCCGGACAGGATTCTCGTGCCGATCAGGAACAGGCTCTCCTGGCCGAACAGCCGCAGCCGGTCGAGAAACTCTTCGTAGGAATTGGCGTCCTCCAGCGTCGCCGCCAGCCGCATCGACAGTTCGCGCTGGTCCGGCATCGCGCCGAAGAAGCGCGGATCGATCAACCCGTCCATGATCTGCGGCTGCCGCGCCAGCATGTCGCCGAGCCGGGGAGCGGCGCCGAGGATCAGCGCCACCAGCGCGACCAGCTCGCGGTTCTGGCTGAGCAGCGAGATCAGCCGCCCGCCGCGCTGCAATGCCCCGAGGAAGCGGTCGAACGCCGCCACCGCATTGTCGGGCTCTTCCGAATGCGCCAGGCCGTCGATCAGTCCCGGGATGAACTCGACGAAGGCGTTGCGCGTCGCCTCGATGCGCAGCGCGCGATAATCGCCGGTCAGCCATTGCTGGACGGTTCCCGCCACCACGACCGGTTTCTTGAAGCCGAGCGAGACCAGATGCTCGATCAGCCTGGGATCGTCAGGACCGGCGCTGTAGTCCGCCGCCGGCAATTGCGCGGTGCCGGCCGGATCGCCCTCGAACAGCTTGCCGTAATGCCCCTGCACGACATTGAGATGCACCAGCAGGTCGCTGGCGAAGGCGGCGCGGCTGGCGTAGCCGAAGAAGGCGGCGAACCGCTCCATCGCCTCGGCGTCGTCGGGCAAGGCATGGGTCTGCTCATCCGCGACCATCTGCAGCCGGTGTTCGACCCGCCGCAGGAAGATGTAGGCGGCGGTGAGCTCGTCGCGGGCCTCAAAGGTGATCCAGTTGCTCGAGGCCAGCACGGCCAGGGCCTCCAGCGTGGGCCGCACCCGCAATTCCGGATGCCGGCCGCCGGCGATCAGTTGCTGGGTCTGCGCGAAAAACTCTATCTCGCGAATGCCGCCGCGCCCGACCTTGACGTTGTGCCCCTCGACCGCGATCTCGCTCTGGCCGCGAAAGGTCTGCATCTGCCGCTTCATGTCATGGACGTCGGCCAGCGCGGCGAAATCCAGATGCTTGCGCCAGACGAAGGGCGCGATTTCCGCCACCAGCGCCTCGCCGGCCCTGGCGTCGCCGGCGCAGGGCCGCGCCTTGATCATGGCGGCGCGTTCCCAGGTCCGCCCGTCCCGCTCGTAATAATGCAGCGCCGCAGCCATCGAGATCGCGACCTGGGTCGAGGATGGATCCGGCCGCAGCCGCAGATCGACCCGGAACACGTAGCCGTCGCCATTGCGCTGCTGCAGGATTCGCGCAAGCGCCTGGGTGACGCGCACGAAGAACGTCTGCGGCTCGATGTCCGGCGCCAGCGTCGGCGCTTCGGAATCGAAGAACACGATCAGGTCGATGTCGCTGGAATAATTCAGCTCGCCCGCGCCCATCTTGCCCATGGCGAGCACCACGAGGCCGCTGTTGTCCTCGGGGGAATCGAAACTGGGCGGCGTCAGCCTGCCGCGCCCGGCTTCCTGCCGCAGCAAAAACCGCAGCGCCGCCTGCACCGAAGCGACCGCGAGATCGGTCAGCGCCGCCGTCACCTGCATCACGGGCCAGAGGCCGCCGATATCGCACAGTGCGATCAGGAGCGCCGCTTCCGATTTCATGCGGCGAAGCAACTGCATCACGTCGGCCTCGGCGGACGCGGCCGCGACGTCGCGGCAGGTATTTTCGACCAGCCGGGCCAGATGCGGCTCCGGCTCGCATTCGAGCAGCCGGATCGCGCGCGCGGCGTCGGCCCGCAGCAGGTCGAACAAATAGGGGGAGGCTTCGGCAATGCCGAGAAGGATGGTTTTGGCGCGCGGGAACCGGCCGGTCAGCTTCGCGATCGCAGCCGCCTGCGCCGGCGCCAGATCGGTCAGCCAGTCAGCCAGTCGCGCTTCGGCCTTGTCGGGAGCGGACACATGCGGTCCGTCCACAAACCGCGCGGCCAGACGATGTTGGTCCGCGTCGCCCTTCGCGGATGAGGTCATGCCACCTTCTGTGGCACATCCGGCGTTTGAGCCGCAAGCCTGTCGCTGGCTCCGGCCCGGGCCGGGATCGCCAGTGTCGCCGTCAGGCCGGGATTGCTGTCACCGAGCCTGAGTTCGCCGCCATGCAGCGTCGCCACCGCCGAGGCCAGGCTGAGGCCGAGACCGGAGCCGGGCTGGGTGCGGCTGGCCTCCAGCCGGACAAACCGCTCCACCGCGTGGCTGCGGTCGGCTTCCGGTATCCCCGGCCCATGGTCGGTGACGCCGAGCAGAACGGAGGGGCCGTCGCGCCGCGCCTCGATCAGAATTTCATGGGCGCCGCCAACCGCGCCGTCGCCGAGCGGTTGAATGGACGGAAGCGGCTTGCCGTATTTGATCGCATTCTCCACCAGGTTGGCCAGCGCCTGGCTGATCAATTCGCGGTTGCCGTGAACCGGTGCCGGCGCGGTCTTGACGCGCAGGGTCATGCCGCTGTCTTCCGCCAGCGGTTCATAGAGTTCCTGAATGCCCCTGGCGACGTCGGCGGCGTCGAAATCATCCATGTTGCCGCGCGCCTGCCCGGACTCGGCGCGCGCGATCATCAGCAGCGCATTGAAGGTGCGGATCAGGCCATCGGATTCCTCGATGGTTCGTTCCAGCGCGCTGCGGTAATCGGCCTCGCTGCCGGATTTCGCCAGCGCCTCCTCGGCGCGATTGCGCAGCCGCGTCAGCGGCGTCTTCAGATCATGCGCGATGTTGTCGGAAACTTCCTTCAGCCCCATCATCAGGGCTTCGATCCGCTCCAGCATGGCGTTGAGATTTTCCGCCAGCCGGTCGAGCTCGTCGCCGCTGCGCCCGACCGGCAGCCGCCCGGTCAAATCGCCCGCCATGATGCGCTGGGTGGTGCCGGTCATGGCGTCGATCCGCCGCAGCACCCGGCGCGCGACGAAGATGCCGCCGCCGAGCCCGAGCACCACGACGACCAGCAGCGACCAGTTCGCGGCCTTGACGACGATGCCGAACAGCCGCCGCCGTTCCTCGAGGTCGCGCCCGATCAGGAGCCGGAATCCGCTCTCGAGTTCATTGACGCGCACCAGCGCGCGATGGTCGCGGCTGCTCTGCTCGTCGAGCCGCCGGTAGGCGGTCTCCGACCAGCCCTGGCTGGCCATCACGCCCGGCGCCAGCGAGCCGACATTGCCGGCAATCGCCTGCCCCGTCGGCGTGGTCACGAGATAGAGATTGGCGCCCGGCCGCAGCGCCCGATTCTCGATCGTGAACACCAGCCCGCGCAACCCGCGCCTCGTATAGATGTCGGTGATCTCGCTGAATTCCGCATTCACGGTCGTGGTGATCTGCTCGGTGATCAGCCGGCGCGTATTCCAGGCGAAATAGCCCAGCAGCGACGCGGCAAACAGCGCAAACAGCAACAGGTAAACCAGCGTCAGCCGGAACGCGGTGGTGCGGATCAGCTTACCGAATGCCGTCACGGATCATGTATCCCGCGCCGCGGATGGTGTGCAGCAGAGGCCGCTCGAAACCCTTGTCGATCTTGGAGCGCAGCCGCGAGATATGCACGTCGATGACGTTGGTCTGCGGATCGAAATGATAATCCCAGACGTTTTCCAGCAGCATGGTGCGCGTCACCACCTGCCCGGCATGCTTCATCAGGTATTCCAAGAGCCGGAACTCGCGCGGCTGCAGCGTCAGTTCGTCCTTGCCGCGCGCGACCCGGTGCGACAGCCGGTCGAGTTCGAGATCGCCGACGCGGTAAGTGGTTTCCTCGGCCGGACCGCCATGGCGGCGCGACAGCACCTCGACCCGCGCCAGCAGCTCGGCGAAGGCATAGGGCTTCGGCAAATAGTCGTCGCCGCCGGCGCGCAGGCCCTTGATGCGGTCATCGACCTGCCCGAGCGCCGAGAGAATCAGCACCGGCGTGCGATTGCCCTTCTCGCGCAGGCTGCCGATCACCGACAGGCCGTCACGCTTCGGCAGCATGCGGTCGACCACCAGCACGTCGTAATCGCCGGTCTCTGCCAGTGACAGGCCTTCCTCGCCGTCGCCGGCGAGATCGGCGATGTGGCCGACTTCGCGAAACGCCTTGACCAGATAGTCGGCGGACTCGCGGTCGTCTTCGATGATCAAAAGGCGCATATGGCGATCGGGTGCGGTCAGGGAAGTCGAGATCTCTGTCACCATGGCGCGGCCGGCATCCTCATGCAAGGCGACCCGTCGCCTCGCGGTTGAGCGAAAAAGCGGGCGGTGAAGCTGGGGGACTTCACCGCCCTTTTGACCCTTGCGACGGAGGGGGGCGTATTCCGCCGCAAGGGAACTGGTGGGAGCGGATTTTAAGGCCCGCCCCCGGGAGAGAGCCGTCGGCGGGGGCGACTAATGCCTGCGACACTCTCCATCTCGTAAGGCACCTGCTGTCTCAGCCTTTCGCCAGCGGCACCGCGACGAAGCGCGACGACCCACCGGTCTTGACCCGCATCAAAACGCTGTTCTTGTTGTCGGAGCGCGCAGCATTGATGGCTTCGCGGACGTCTCCGGCATTGGTAACGCTCTTGCCGGCGACCTCGAGAATCACGTCGCCTTCCTTGAAGCCACGCTCTGCCGCCGCGCTCTTCGGAACGACCTCGGTGACCACGACGCCGTCCTTGCCGGCGCCGGCAACGCTGTTGGCCGGCGCGAGCGTGAGGCCGAGCCTCGGCTCGTCGGTGCCCTTGGTCGCGCCACCCTTGTCCTTGTCGGTATCGACCTTGGCTTCCACCGTGTTCGGCAACTGGCCGAGGGTCAGGTTGATGACCTTGTCCTGGCCCTTGCTCAGCACGTTCAGCTTCACCGCGGCACCGGGCGCCAGCGCGCCGATGGTACGGGCGAGCTCACGGGCATCCTTGACCGGCTCGCCATTGACCGCCGTGATGACGTCGCCGGACTGGATGCCGGCCTTCGCCGCCGGTCCGCTGGCCTGCGGTTCCGCAACCAGCGCGCCTTCCGCCTTCTTGAGGCCGAGGCTGTCGGCGATATCAGCCGTCACCGGCTGGATCTGGACGCCGATCCAGCCGCGGCTGACCGAGCCCTTCGACTGGAGCTGCGCAACCACGCTTCTGACCGTCGATGCCGGGATCGAGAACGCGATGCCGACGCTGCCGCCGGACGGCGAATAGATCGCGGTGTTGACGCCCATCACTTCGCCATCGGTGTTGAAGGCCGGGCCACCGGAATTGCCCTTGTTCACGGGCGCGTCGATCTGGATGAAATCGTCATACGGACCGCTGCCGATGTCGCGGCCGCTGGCCGAAACGATACCGGCCGTCACCGAGCCGCCGAGACCGAAGGGATTGCCGACCGCCAGCACCCAGTCGCCGATCCGCGGCTTGCCGGCGGAAAGCTTGGCGAACGGGAAGTCGGTGCGGCCGTCGACCTTGATCAGCGCGAGGTCGGTGCGCTGATCGGTGCCGATCACCTTGGCGGTGTAGGTCTTGCCATCGTCCATCGTGACTTCGACCTTGTCGGCGCCGTCGACCACGTGGTTGTTGGTCACGGCAAATCCATCCGGAGAGATGAAGAAGCCCGAACCCTGACCCGACACCGGGACACGGCCGCCACGGGGGCCGCCGCCGCGCAGGCCCGGGGGCAAGCCATCGGGTCCGCCGAAACGCTTGAAGAAGCGCTCCATCGGCGAGCCCGGCTGGAACGGCGAGTCCTCGTTGTTGCCGGAGCTGTCGTCCTTGGAGGCGGTCTTCCCGGCGATATTGACCTTGACCGAAATTACCGACGGCTTCACGCGTTCGACGATGTCGGCAAAGCCGATCGGCTTTTCGACCTTGCGGACTTCGGTGCTGACCTGGGCATGCGCGGAACTGGTGAAGACGTCGACCGGGCCATGCGAAGGGCTGAAGCCGTAAACGGCGACGCCGAGGCCGGCCACGACCGAGGCCATCAGCGCGAACTTGCGGGCGGAAAACAGCTGGCGGCGCGGCGCGCGATACGACGGAAGCGACGAGAAATCGGTGGGACGTTCGGTCATGTAGGAAATCTCCAGAGCCTGTTTCGACGGTGCGGGGGCGAGCACCTTACGGATCTGAAGATGGGGATCTCAGCCTTACCGCGCGCTGGCGGGGGAATTAAACTTTTGTAATAAAGCGAAACATTGATGCGGCGGAATATCGCAGGACAGGCAAGGGGTTAGCCGCAGGGCCGACGCGAGTTCCGCGGCCAGCCTTCAACCGGACCGCGCCGGTCCGACCCTTCAGATCGCCCTGACGCTCAGGATGAAGCCGTCGACTTCCCGCTTCAGGGTTTCGGCTTGCTGCGAAAGATCGACCGCCGAATCCCGCGCATCGCTTGCCATGCGCCCGGTCTCGGACGACGTCGAGGTGATCTGCGCGATATGATTTGAGACGTCCAGCGTGCCGCGGGCTGCGTCCTTGACGCTCCTCGAAATCTCCAGCGTCGCGTTTCGCTGTTGCTCGGTATCAACTTCGATGCCGGACATGATCGCACTGATTTCGGCGATCGTGTTCGAGATGTCTTCCATCGCTTCACGCGTCTCGCCCGTGATGCCCTGAATGCTCGCGACCTGGGTGGAGATTTCGTCGGTCGCCTTGCTGGTCTGGTGGGCGAGATTCTTCACCTCCGAAGCGACCACCGCGAAGCCCTTGCCGGCCTCGCCCGCCCGCGCCGCCTCGATCGTGGCGTTGAGCGCCAGCAGATTCGTCTGGGACGCGATCGCCTGGACCAGTTGCACGACAGCCCCGATCTTTTCGGCGGCCTCCGACAACGCATGAATGGTATCGCCGCTCTTGCGGGCCTGTGCCGCAGCCCCCTCCGCCCGCTGCGTGGCGTCGGTAACGCGTTGGCTGATGGTGCCGATGGAGGTCGTCATCTCCTCCGCCGAACCGGCTACGGTCTGTACGCTGGTGCTGGCCTGGCTCGCTGCGCTGGCAACCGCGCTGGCCTTGGCGCTGGTTTCGTTGGCGGCCTGCGACAGCGTTTCCGCATTGCTCGTCAGCCGGACCGCGGAAGAAGCGACGCTGCTGACGACATTGGCGACGAGGCCGTTGAAGGCCCCGATCTTCTCGTCGAGATAACGGGAACGCTCGCCCTGGCGCTGGGCTTGCTGCAACTCGTGCTCCGTCAGACGCTGACGCTCGATACCCGTCGTCTTGAAGACCTCGAGTGCACCTGCCAGCAGGCCGATTTCGTTGGCGCGCCCCAGTCCCGGGATCGGGGTTTCGTATTTCTGATCTGCGACCTGCCGCATCGCGTGCACGATAGCGGCCAGCGGTCCCATGATGCCGTTCCGAACTGCAAAGTAGGTCGCCAGGCAAACGACGGAGGCAAACACCGCAATGGCCACGCACGCCATCAGGAAGTATGAAAACGCCGCCTGGGCCTGCTGATAGATCTGCAGCGCATGTTCGCGGCCCGGACCGCTCAGTGCACCGAACTCGGCGGACAGACTCGTGATTTCATTGTTGAGGTAGAGGACGGCGACAAATCCCGTGCCTCCGCCGACGGCCAGCAACAGCAACAGGGCCGCCACGACGGCCCCGATCAGGAAGCGGATGGTCAAATTGCTGTTGGAGAACATGGGCATGCCCGGGGCAGGAGAGGTATTTGATTTGCCTCGTGAAGTATTCAGACAAAGGTCAAAATTGCATGAAGTTTGACGTTACGGCCGGCCGAGCCGGCGCGGCGAAACTGCAATTCGTTCGCATCAGAGAGGAAGGGTCCGCAACAATGCCTAGACCGGTTTCTCCGGCGGCCTCTCGTCCGACATCAGCGCCTCAATCCGGGCTTCCTCGTCCGCCGTCAGCTTGAGCAGGGATTCGTCTTCCCGGGCGTTGGATCCGGAGCGCCGCCGCATGTTGGCCCATAGCGCCAGCCCGCCGCCGGCCAGCGCCAGCGGCGGCAACAGCCACAGCAGCAGCGTGCGGGAGTTGAACCTTGGTTTCAGCAGCACGAATTCGCCATAGCGCGCCACCAGGAAGTCGATCACCTGGGCGTCGGTGTCGCCGGACGCGATCCGCTCCCGCACCAACAGGCGCAGATCGCGCGCCAGCGGCGCGTCGGAATCGTCGATCGACTGGTTCTGGCACACCATGCAGCGCAGCTCGCGCGACAGCTCCCGTGCCCGGGATTCCCTGGCCGGATCGGACATGACCTCGTCGGGCTGCACGGCATGGGCCGCCTTTGAAGCGAGGAAGACCAAGCAGACCAAAGCCAGCAGAATAATGCGCGTAAATCTCATCCGGAGTTTCTACTCCGCATCGCCATTGGCGTCATCAAATTTTCAGCTGGACATCGATATCGCATTATGCGATATTTCAACTTATGGGTCAGGTTGGATTTACACCGATTGCGACACGCCAATGGCTCAAGCTTTCACCGCAAGTTCGAGACCGTATCAAGAAAAAGCTTGAAGCCTTTGCAAAGACCGGTCACGGCGATGTCAAGAAGCTGAAAGGCCAGGCTGGTGCAAGGCTTCGTGTCGGCGACTGGCGTGTTATTTTTTACGAAGAAGCAGGATCCATTGTTGTCGTAGGGGTTGGGCACCGGCGTGAAATCTATGATTGAGAGGAAGTTGATGAAGGTAAAATTCAAGACGACTCCCGACGGTGAAGTGGCCATTGTCCCGCGTGCGGAATATGAACGTCTCAAGTCTTTCGAACAGGAGGCTGAGGAAGACAGAGGTACTGCACGGTTGGTTGCACGAGCAAGGAAAGAAGTTGCAGACGGCGCGCCGGTGCTGCCGAAAGATGTCGTGGATCGTCTAGCAAACGGCGAGAATCCAATTCGTGTTTTGCGCCAATTCCGCGGTTGGACCCAAACTGAGTTAGCAAATGCCGAAGGAGTTCAGATAACGCAGAATTATCTGTCCGACCTCGAATCAGGCAAACGCCAAGGGCCGTTGGCCTTACACCGCAAATTCGCGCGAGCGCTCGGGGTACCGTTTGATATGCTGTCGACAATTGCGGTGTCGGAGCAGGAGGCTGATCCGGCAAGGTTCGCCAAACGCAAGCAGGTCGTCGCGGATATGAAACGTCGGCGCGGACAGCATTGAAGGCACTTGATATCGCTTATTCCGCCGCCTGCAGGCCGCGCAGCGCCTTCGCGGGCTTCGGCGCCCCGACCCGCAGCCTGCGGTCCGACAACGACAGCACGCCGCCGAGCGCCATCAGGATGGGACCCCACCAGATCAGCAGCACCAGCGGCTTGTGATAGATGCGCACCGCGACCGCGCCGTCGGCAGTGGTCTCGCCCAGCGAGACATAGAGCTGGCTGGCGCCGTTCGTCAGCAACGCGGCCTCGGTGGTCGAGGATCCTCGCGCGGTAAAATTGCGCTTCGACGGCGTCATGTCGCTGAGCCGCTGGCCATCGCGGCTCACCGTGAACTGCGCCAGCATTTCGCTGAAATTCGGTCCCTTCCGCTGCGTCACGCCGTCGAGCTTCAGCTCATAGCCGGCGATCCTGGCGACGTCGTCGGGCCGCATCGATCCGATATACTCGCTGTTCCAGGTGGTTTCGCAGACGATCCCGATCAGGGCGACGCCGACGCCGGCATGGGCGAATGCCGCGCCCCAGGTCGCGCGCGGCAATCCCCGCGCACGCCGCGCGGCCGTTGCGAACGGCACCCGGAACAGGCCGGTGCGCTCGACGAGGTCGGTCAACGCGCCCGCGATCACAAAGACGGCGAGCCCGATGGCGAGCGGCGCGAAGGCATTGCCGCCGCGCGTCCACGCCCACAGCATGGCGACCGCGAGCAGCGCCGCGATCCCGGCAGCGGTCAGGCGCTGCGCCGCGCCCAGCAGATCGCCGCGCTTCCACGCCAGCAGCGGCCCGAACGGAACCGCGATCATCAAGGGCAGGAACAGCGGCCCGAAGGTCAGGTTGAAAAACGGCGCGCCGACCGAAATCTTGTCGCCGGTCAGGACTTCCAGCGCCAGCGGATACAACGTTCCGATGAACACGGTTGCGCACGCCGCGGTGAGGAACAGGTTGTTGAGCACCAGCGCGCCTTCGCGCGAGATCGGCGCGAACAGCCCGCCCTGCTTCAGCGCCGACGCCCGCCAGGCATAGAGCGACAGACTCCCGCCGATGAAGATGCACAGGATCAGCAGGATGAACACGCCCCGCGTCGGATCGGTCGCGAACGCATGCACCGACGTCAGCACGCCGGAACGCACCAGGAAGGTGCCGAGCAGCGACAGCGAGAAGGTCAGGATCGACAGCAGGATGGTCCAGACCTTCAGCGCGTTGCGCTTCTCCATCACGACGGCGGAATGCAGCAGCGCGGTGCCGGCCAGCCACGGCATCAATGAGGCGTTCTCGACCGGATCCCAGAACCACCAGCCGCCCCAGCCGAGCTCGTAATAGGCCCAGTAAGAGCCCATCGCGATGCCGAGCGTGAGGAAGATCCACGCCACCAGCGTCCACGGCCGCACCCAGCGCGCCCAGGCCGCGTCGATGCGGCCTTCGAGCAGTGCTGCGACCGCGAATGCAAACGAGATCGAGAAGCCGACATAGCCGAGATAGAGCATCGGCGGATGCACCGCGAGGCCGATGTCCTGCAGCACCGGGTTGAGATCGCGGCCCTCGATCGGCGGGCTGGCGATGCGCAGGAACGGGTTCGAGGTGATCAGGATGAACAGATAGAACGCGCTGGCGATCCAGCCCTGCACCGCCAGCACATAGGCGCGCAGCGACAGCGGCAGGTTGTTGCCGAAGGCGGCGACCAGGCCGCCGAACAGCGCCAGGATCGACACCCACAGCAGCATGGAGCCTTCATGATTGCCCCATACGCCGGTGATCTTGTAGAGCAGCGGCTTGCTCGAATGCGAGTTCTCGTACACGTTGACGACGGAGAAGTCGGACGTGATGTACAACGCGGCCAGTGCCGCGAACGACGCCGCGACGAACAACAGCTGCGCCAGCGCGGTGGCGCGCGCGACATTCATCAGCGCGGGATCGCGCCAGCGCGCGCCGAGGATCGGCACGGTGGACTGAATCAGCGCCAGCGCCAGCGCCAGCACAAGGGCGTAATGTCCTGACTCCGCGATCACTGCGAAACTCCTTGTTTCGCAGGCGAAACCCCTTGTTTCTCAGGCGAAACTCCCTGTTTCGCCGGCGATGCGCCCTGCGCCGCCGCAGCGGGTTGGGCGCTGTAATCCGGCTTCTTCGCGCCGTAATCGTCTTTCCAGTGTCCCTGCTTCTTCAGCGCATCCGCGACTTCCTTGGGCATGTAGGTCTCGTCATGCTTGGCCAGCACGGTATCGGCCTTGAACACGCCTGCCGCATCGAGGGCGCCTTCGGCGACCACGCCCTGCCCTTCGCGGAACAAATCCGGCAGGATACCCTTGAAGGAAACCGGCAGCGCGGCGCTGCCGTCGGCAACCTGGAATGTGACCGCAAGATTGTCGCCGCGGACCAGCGATCCCGGCTGCACCAGGCCGCCGAGCCGGAAACGCTTGCCGGCGGCAACCGGCTTTTCGGCCAGCATCGTCGGCGTCGAGAAGAACACGATCGAATCGCGCATCGCGTTCAGCACGAGGGCCGCCGCGACGGCGAGCACCGCGAGCGAGCCGCCGATCATCGTCAAACGCCGCTGCTTGCGCGTCATGCCTGGCCTCTCATCCTGCGCATGATGTGATCCGAAAACCGCTTCGCACTTTTCGGCATCATGCTCATCTTGGTCCGCATGATGTGATCCGAAAACCGCTTCGCACTTTTCGGCATCATGCTATCCGTCGAGCCCGAGATTCTTCAGGCCCTCATTCAGTTGTCGCAGCCGCGCCGCGTCATTGGCGACCGCCTGACGGGCATCGCCGAGCGCGGATCTCGCCTTGTCGCGATCGCCCATCACCATATAGGCCCGCACCAGCCGCAGCCATCCTTCGACATCGTCGCCATTTTGTTTCAGTCGGGTGGCGAGGCGCTCGACCATGCCACGGATCATTTCGCCGCGGTCGGCCTCATTCATGTCCTTTGCCGCCGCCATCGCCTCGTTGGACAGCGCCGGAGCCGGCGCTCCGGGCGATGGGACCGGCGCCCCGCCGACCCGCGCCAGGGCGGCCTGCACCAGCGGACGCCATGGCGCGTCCGCTGGCGCCTTTGCCAGCATGGCGCGCCAGATCGAGGCGGCCTCGCTGCCGCGCCCGTCCTGCTCGGCGGCCAGCCCGAGGAAGTAGCTCGCCTTGACCTCGTCGGCGTTCAGCGCGACGGCGCGTTCGAATTCGGCCTTCGCCTCCGCGGTGACCACGCCGCCCGCCGCGGCGGCCAGCGCTTCGCCGAGGTCGGACCGGCGCTCGGAACTGTCGCCATTGTAGGTGATCGAATTGCGATAGGCGCGGACCGCTTCCTCGAAGCGGCCGAGCCGCGCCAGTACCGGCGCCAGCACGTTCCAGCCCCGGCCATCGGTCGGATTCTTCTCCAGATGCGCCTCGACCTGCGCCACCATATTTTCAAACGGCTGCGCCGCATCGGGCGCGCGGGCGCGCTGGGCCAGCGGAAAATCGCCGAGCCGGGGCGATCCCAGCGGCAGGTAGATCGCCACCGCCATGATCGGGAGCCCAACCAGGGCCAGGATGGCCGCGGATCGGCGCAATTTGGTACTCGATGCGATCGGCAGACCGTCCTGACTGTCCCTCGCGGCGAGCAGCCGGCGGCTGATCTCGACGCGCGCGGCTTCAGCTTCGGAGGAACCGATCAGTCCAGAGGCGAGGTCGCGGTCGATCTCGCCGAGCTGGTCCTTGTAGACGGCGGCCTCGCTGCCTTCGCTTGGCGGCCGGCCACCACGGCTTAACGGCCAGAGCACGGCGAAGATCGCCGCGACCGTCATCAGCGCGAACACAAACCACAGCGTCATCAGTCAAGTTCCGGTGGAACGGCACCACAGTCAAGGCACCGATGCGCCGCTTTACACCACGGGCGGCGACCCCGGCAATTGACAATTATCAAGTGCCCGGCGCTGCGGGAAAACCCCGGAAACCAGCGGAAACCCCAAAGATAATCGGTGTCAGCTGACGTAAAACTCGACGCTCAGCGCGATCGAGGCGCCGTGCCCGTTCAGCGCCTTCAGATAATAGTCGCCCGCCTTGACCGTGGCCGGCAGCCTGATCCTGAGCGAGCCCGCGGGAGCCGGTGACGTGATCGTCGTGATCGGATCGGGCAATGGCTGATCGCTGGCCTTGTCGACCAGCACGACCTTGGCGCCGATCATGAGGTTTCGATATGTTGCGGAGACGATGCGGTTCTCGATTTCAACGTAATTAATGACTGAGTTCATATTTCAAAATTCAATGACTTGATGAGCGGGGCACAGCAAACGTGTAGGTCCCGCGCCGGATTCAGTCAATCAAAATTACAACCTATAATTTCACCACTCGTTTAACTAGCGCGCGACGGCTTGCGTTCGACGGTCTGCGCGTTTTCGGCCGCCCTGCTCATCAGCGATGCGTAGTCCTGGCCGAACAATACCTCGCAGAAGCGGATCGCCGCCTTGACCTGCATCTGCCGGAAGCCGCGCGTCTTGGCGTCGCCGCCGCGCAGCGATTGCACCAGCGACTCCGTGGACTTCTCGACGTATTGCTGCAGGTCGGAATAGGTCCGCAGCGTGACCTCGTTGATCGCGAGTTCGCTGGCATAGGTGCGGCACACCGCGACGAAATCGATCAAGGCCGCGGTTTCTTCGACATCAGCGGAGTCGATCTTGGCGCCGGCGGGAATATCCTTGTCGGCGCGTTGACGCAGCAGGCGCCGGACCCGGCCGGGCACGCTGTCGATTTCCGATTGCAGGGCGTTGGAAATATCGGCCCGGATCGACGTCAGCTGCCTGCCCCAGGTGGAATCGTTGCGCAGATCGAGTTCGGTCCGCAGGCCGCGCACACCGTCGTGGAGGGTCTTGAGCTGATCCGCAACGGTGTCGAAATGGCCGCGCTTGATATCGGTCCGCAGGTTGGCGGTGAGCAACGACAGGTCCTGCAGCGCGATGGTGACGGCAACGCCGTAGGGTGTCGCGGCGACGCGGATCTCATCGTCGGACGCAGCCATCTTGATGGCCAGGCGGATGATCTGCCACGGCGCGGGCAACCGCTGCATCACCAGCGACAGCGCGAACGGCAGCAATTGCGGGGTTTGCAGCGAGGGAACGTTGAGGCACGTGCTGATCGAGGCGATCTGCGAATCCGCGAATACCCGCAGCAGACTGGGCAGCCGGCCGTTGAGCGTATCGATGGCTTCGCGGGCCTGCAGGACCGAGCCGATCGGCAGCACATCCTCGATCACCCTGGGCGGACCGATCCGGGTCAGCGCGCGCTGATGGTCGCCGCCGGCCACCGGCTTGGCGATCTTGAAGATCGCATCCGCCGCGGCATGCTGAAACTTGCGGACGGCCACCTCGAGATCGGACGTCGTTCCGGCTTCCCGCACTCGGGCCAGCGCGGCTTCGAATTCCTGCGCCTGCTCCGGCGCCCCCTCGCGGTTCAGCCATTGCCACACCGGCAGCAACGACGTGCGGCGGATCTGACCCGGGCGTACCGGCGCATTGCCTTCGACCAGAAATGGCTCGAGCGGGCGGAACAGCAGGCGGGCCGGATCGTCGATCCGCGGCCGCGCCTCCTCGTCGGTTCCGCGCACGATCTTGCGCAGTTGCTCGAGCACGAAGGTGGCAACCGTGGTGTCTTCGCCCCGTTCGATCGCGCGTTCGAACTCCCGCATCAGCAGCGCCTGCGCCTGCGGCGGAAGCTGCGCGAGATAGTCCCTCAACCGCTCGATCGATGTCTGGCTCATGCGCCCGGTATGGATGCGTGTTTCGCTCGGACGGCACTAAGCGTCCACCGGTCATCATAAAAGCCCCGACGTTAAGAAGCCGTTTAGGAATAATGCATTGGCGGGCACCCCCGGGCGTTCCGGCTCCCGTCAAACCGCGGGTTTCAGGCACCCGACGGCCCCCTTTACACCCCCGGCAGCACGAGTTCCGCCCGCAATCCCCCGATCGGCGCATTGCCGAGGGTAAGGCTGCCGCCGTACAGGGCCGCGAGGTCGACCACGATCGACAGCCCCAGCCCCGAACCCGGCTTGGATTCGTCGAGCCGCTGGCCCCGGCGCGAGGCCTGCGCCCGCTCTGGCGCCGACAGGCCGCGCCCGTCGTCGTCGACAATGATGCGAAGCTTCGGACCGGCGCCCGGCTCCGCCGCCGGTTCCACCAGCACTTCGATGACGACCTGCGTCGCCGCCCATTTGCAGGCATTGTCGACGAGATTGCCGGCCATCTCCTCGAGGTCCTGCCGCTCGCCGCGAAACTTCGCGCTCGCGTCGGCCTTGACGCCGATGGCGAGGCCGCGATCCCGGTGGATCTTCTCCATGGTCCGGCGCAATGCCTCGATCGCGGGCGCAACCTCGGTGACGGTGCCGATCACGGTGAGCCGCGCGGCGATGCGGGCGCGCTCCAGATGGTGCGCGACCTGATCGCGCATGATGTCGGCCTGCTCCAGCACCTTGGCCGCGAACGGATCCCCCCCCCGCGCGGAGGCTTCGTTGACGATGACCGACAGCGGCGTCTTGATGGCATGCGCGAGATTGCCGACATGGGTGCGGGCGCGCTCGACGATTTCGCGGTTGGCGTCGATCAGCGCATTGGTTTCCCGCGCCAGCGGCGCGATCTCGACCGGGAATTCGCCCTCGAGCCGCTCGGCGCGGCCGGAGCGGATATCGGCGATCGATTCCGAAATGCGCTTCAGCGGCGCCAGCCCGAAGCGGACCTGGAAGATGGTGGTCAGCACCAGCACGACCGACAATGCCGCGAAGGTGCCGCCGAGGTAATAATCGAAGCTGCGGGTTTCGTCGAAAATCTCCGAGGCATCGCCGGCCACGCTGGCCAGGAACTTGCCGTCGATGCCGAGGTCGACCGGCCGTTCCACCATCCGCAACAGCTGGCCCTCGGGGCCGTCGACATAGCCGAGGCGGACGCCGGCCGCGGTCAAGTCAGCGCCCTGCTCTTCGAGCTTCGGCAGCTTCTTGTCCCACAGCGAGCGTGACGCGCGCAGCTCGGGTTTGTCGCCGTCGGCGCGCGTGATCTGCCAATACCAGCCGGACAAAGGCAGTTCGAACAGCGGCTCGCCGAGCGACTGGAACTGATCGGGCGTGTTATCCGGCGTCGCCACTTCCGCGATGATGGTGCGCAGATAGAGATTGAGACGGCGGTCGAACGCACGTTCGGTCGCGTTGCGGTAGACCGACGACAGCACGATGCCGGTGAGGAGCAGGATCACCACCACCCAGGCGGTCGCCGACAGGAACAGCCTTGTGGCGAGCGAGCTGCCGCGCATCAGGACGTCATCCCGAAACACAGGCCGAAACCCGGGTCGAAATACAAGTCCCCTGGACGCGACCCGATCGATGAATGCCGGCTGTTGGACAGGATCATGCCCGAACCAGAGCGCAAGCCGGCGGCCTGATCAACACCTTTGATCAGGCGCCTGGCGCGGGCGGCGTCAGGAGATAGCCGAGCCCCCGCACGGTCTGGATGATATCGACGTCCAGCTTCTTGCGGATGCGGCCGACGAACACTTCGATGGTGTTGGAGTCGCGGTCGAAATCCTGATCGTACAGGTGCTCGACCAGTTCGGTGCGCGACACCACCCGTCCGGTATGGTGCATCAGATAGGCCAGCAGGCGGTATTCGTGCGAGGTCATCTTGATCGGGTTGCCGGATACGCTGACCCGGCCCGTCCTTGTATCCAGCGACACCGGTCCGCAGGTCAGCTCGGACTGGGCGTGGCCGGTGGAGCGGCGCAGCAGCGCGCGGATCCGGGCCAGCACTTCCTCGAGATGAAACGGTTTTGCGACGTAGTCGTCGGCGCCGGCGTCGAAACCCTGCACCTTGTCGCTCCAGCGGTCGCGCGCGGTGAGGATCAGGACCGGCATGATGCGGCCGTTGCGGCGCCACGACTCCAGCACCGAGATGCCGTCCATTTTCGGCAGCCCGATATCGAGCACGACGGCGTCATAGGGTTCGCTGTCACCGAGGAAGTGCCCCTCCTCGCCGTCGAAAGCGCGGTCGACCACATAGCCGGCATCGCTCAACGCCGTCGTCAGCTGACGGTTGAGATCCGGATCGTCTTCAACGACGAGCAGGCGCAAGCTGGCATTCCCTCAATATGTCCCGGCACAATCGCCGCTATCCAGATGAGGCGTCGCGGCGTGAATGCCGGATGAACGGCAATCGATTCGGATTATTACTTTTTTGTCATAACGGCGTCGACCCGGCAGCCGAATGGAAAAGGGCGACGTGCCGGGGACGATGGCCTTCCAATAGCAAATGCGCGCCCCATGCGAAAGGACGCGCGCGCGGTTACCCCTCAGTCGGATTGAAACTGCGCTCAGGTGCGGAAGAACACGAACCACGCCCCACCGAGGATCAGCACCGCGAGTCCGGTCGAAACCGTGAGCAGGGCCAGCACCGACGGCCCCGGTTCGGCCCCGCGGGCTTCCCTCGCGGTTTCCACGATCCGGTCGTGATCTCTGGTTGCCATGGGTGCCTCCTGGGTCGCGAAAAAACTGCAAGTCGTTGCGGCGTCACGTTCCGGAAGCAACGCCCGATGCCGGACGATGTTCCGGATTCCGGGCCTGCGCTGCCAGATCGCCGCACCACGTGTCGGACGAAACGGCGCGCCCTGCCCGATGCAACCCTGCCGCCCCGCCACGGTTAACGCCATCAGGAGATTTCCGGCTCCATTGACTTGAAACCGGGTTCCCCGGTGGTATCCTCACCGGTCATTTGTTGCGTTCTGGAGTATCCCATGGCCCCCCGCGCCAACTGGAAAGGCTTCCTGCGCCTTTCGCTCGTGACCTGCCCGGTCGCGCTTTATCCGGCGACGTCGGATACCGAAAAAGTCTCCTTCAACCAGATCAACCGCAAGACCGGCCACCGCATCAAATATGCCAAGGTCGATGCCGACACCGGCGAGGAAGTCGCCGCCGAAGACATCATGAAGGGCTACAAGGTCGACACCGACACCTACATCGAGGTGTCGAAGGACGAACTCGAAGACATCGCGCTGGAGTCGACCAGAACCATCGAGATCGACGAGTTCGTTCCGAAGACGGACATCGACAACCGCTATCTGATCCGCCCCTATTATCTCGTGCCCGACGGCAAGGTCGGCCATGACGCCTTCGCGGTGATCCGCGAAACCATCCGCAGCATGAACAAGGTTGCGATCGGACGCCTGGTGCTGACCAACCGCGAACACATCATCGCGCTGGAGCCGCTCGACAAGGGCTTGATGGGCACCCTGCTGCGCTATCCCTACGAGGTGCGCAGCGAGAAGGAATATTTCGAGGACATCCAGGATGTGAAAATCACCAGGGACATGCTGGATCTGGCCAGGCATATCGTCGAACAGAAATCGGGCTCGTTCGAACCCGACCAGTTCGAGGACCGCTACGAATCCGCGCTGATCGAACTGATCAATCAAAAACGCAACGGCTTGCCGATCGCGAAGGCCGCACCGAAATCGAGCGGTAACGTCATCAACCTGATGGACGCGCTGAAGCGCAGCCTCGCCGGCGAAAAACAGTCCGCCCCTGCCGCCGCAAGAGCCACCGGAAAGACCAAGGGCAAGAAGCCGCGCAAGGCGGCCGCCGGCCAGCGCGAGATGCTGCTGCCGATCTCAGGCAGCGGCAAGCGCGCGGCCAAGCAGGAGCCGAAGCAAGAGCCGAAGCAGGATCTGAAGAAAGCCGAGAAGCCGGCGCGCGCGCCGGTCCGGTCCAGGAAGGCGGGCTAGATGCGTTCGCCGCGGCAGGTGATCGTTCGCGACCGCGGCGAGATGGCAACATTGCAGCAGCCGCTCGCCTGAGATGCCGTGGTCGACGCCGTTCGATGAGCCGATACGCTTGCGCGGCGGCGCCAGGCTGACCACGCTGCAGCACGCCGCCGACCATGTCATGAAGTTGCCGAACGACGTTCAGCAGCAGGAGCGCTGGCAGATTGCGGTGGAGAATCTGATCAATGCCGCCGAGATCGGCGGCGGCTGGCTGATGTTCGCGCGGATCGGGATGTTGCGGGCCCTGAACGGGGACGGCGAAGCTACGTGACGCCGGGCTCAATTCCGCCACGGCTGCATCGTCGCAACTACTTCAACGACGAGTTCACCGTGGTGAAGGTGCCGCTGAGGCTGGTGCCGATGCCGTTGACGGCGGCGATGATCACGAAGGCGATCCCGGTCGCGATCAGGCAATATTCGATGGCAGTCGCGCCGGACCGGTCACTCAAAAATTTTGAAAAAAGCCGTCGCATCCAGAAACTCCTGTCGACGCGCCGCGGGTTTTTCCCGCGCCAATATGCGGCTGAACCTAGGTTGGATTGGTTGACGGTCGATTGACGAATACCCTGAACGAACGATTAAAGCCGAACCCGATATTTGCCGGATACACCTGCCGGTATTCATACGGGACGCAAAATTTACGTTTGATTTCGCGTCTGCCTCACATGGTCGCCCGGTGGAGCAAGCAGAATGCCGACCCAGCAGCCAGACTTGAGAAAGAACTATATCGGCATCGTGCATGACCGGGTCGCGGAGCAACGCGCGGTCGAGTCACTGGCGACATCCAGTCACTTCGTGAAGGAGTACTTCCTTGCGCTGATGGCAGCCGTGCTGAAACGGCGACGTGAGACGAGAAGCTGACTCTGCTTCTCGCCTCACTTCGTTTCACTTCATAGTATGACTGGAACTCGCGATCAGAAATTACGCTGGGCGCGAACCTGCAGCAAGAACGTATCCTGGTCCTTGAACTCGTAGAGCGCGTTCGGCTTCGGCGCAGAGGCGGTGAAGACCGAGCTGCCCGACATCTTCTGATCGAGGTGGAACCACTGAACTTCGGCCGAGAACGTCAGGTTCTTGACAGGAGTCCAGCGGGTGACCGCGCCGAGCTGAGAGACGTTGAAGTCCGGGTTGCAGGTGTAGTTGCCGACCTGGTTTCCGACCGCTGCCTGGCCACCATGGCTTGCAGCGAAGGCGGCGCAATAGGCTCCCTTGGCAGAGCTGGTTCCGACCCCGTTGATGTTGTCGTTGGCGCCACCATCATAGCTAACGGCGGAGTAGCTTCCGAACAGGCTGGTCGACCAGTTGGGATCCCAGTTGTGGTTGAACGCACCGCGAATACCCCAGGCCGTCGTGAGCTTGAGACCGCCGGTGCCGGCAGCGCCGGGAAGATAGACGGCGTCGGTGGTCGCGCCAAAGCCGACGCTCTGGTAACCGAAGCTGCTGTCGCCGAACATCGCGAAACTCGGCGAGCTGCCGGAGGTGGAGATCACTTGCTTGGTGGCGCCCTTGGCGTAGCTGACGTCGATCTTGATGTCGTCGCCCTTGCCGGTCGGGATGTTCTTGATCTGCAACGCCGCCATCACCGAACCGCCCCACTTGCTGTCAGGGTGGCCGCTGATTTCGGAAAGGTTGTTGGGCACCGCGCCGGCGGCCAGGGTGTTGTAGGAAGCATTCACGAGATGCGCCCTGCCCGAGAGCTGGAACAGGCCCCAGGCCTGATCGATGCGGATTCTGCCGACGACGTCGGGGGCAACCGCGCCGCCGTAGGCGCTGGATCCCGTTCCGTTGGCGCCGATCGCGCTGGGGATGCCCAAATTATAAACGGCCGTCCGGTTCCACACGGTCGGATCTTCGAGACCGACGGTGCCGGAGACGCCGTTGCCGAACTGCGCCTCGTACTGGATGTTGTTGACGCCGGTATCGGTCACATGACCGCCGAGCAGGTTCGAATTGATGTTGCCCGGGGCGCCGTGCCAGGGCGACGCGTAGGCCGAAGCAGACTTGCCGAAGGTGAAGCCGGCGAACTGGATGAAGAGGAATTCGACCGCGACGTAGCCGCCGCCCGCGGTGGAAAGCAGGGAGCTGCTGAGGCCCGAAGTCTGGGAGCCAACCGAACCCGCCGGATTGGTGCTTCCGAAGTTGTTGAACTGGAAGTCGCCCTGGCCGAAGGTGCGGACGACGCCGTATTCGGTGGCGGTGCGGGTATCGATCGCCAGCGCCATGCGCGAACGGGACACGAATTGATCGCGAAAGCGGTTCTGCTGGCCGAGATCGCCGCTCCAGGCGGGGGCGCCATGCGCGCCGCCGTTGAAGGTGGTGTCGACACGCAGATAGCCGCCGAGCTTGATGCAGGTGTCGGTGCCGGGGATGTAGAAGAAGCCGGCGCCGTACAGCGAGCAGATCCGGACATACTCGACCGCCTTGGCCTTGACCGGAAGATCAGCCGCCTGGGCGGCGCCGATGGCGAGAAGGCTCGCCGCCGAGCCGAGGATGAGTTTTCGGTAGATGGTCATTTTCTTATTCTCCCGTGCAAACTTAAGAGCCTGCATTGCATGATGTCGAAGCATGCAAGTCAGTAGCGCAGAGTTCATCAGGGAAAATGACAGCGCGGTGACACGACCCAGTTTGGAGGCCCCTGTGTCCTTTGTGCAACGCACTGACGCGCGGGAAACGGCGTCAGACCTTCGCCATCCAAAAATCACCCGCAAAAAATGCGCCAACAAGACAGTTGGCGCATTTCGTTCATGTCATCAGGGATGCTTGTCAGGCGCGATGGCGACACCGCCACCGCCACCGCAATATTTCGATCGAACGCGGTGTCGATCAGAAATTGCGCTGGGCGCGAAGCTGCAGCAGAACCGTATTCTGGTCCTTGAACTCGTAGAGAGCCGCCGGCTTCGGAGCGGTCGCGGTAAACACCGAACTGCCCGACATCTTCTGATCGAGGTGGAACCACTGAACTTCGGCCGAGAATGTCAGGTTCTTGACCGGGACCCAGCGGGTCGTCACGCCGAGCTGCGAGACGTTGAAGTCGGGGTTGCAGGTATAGGCGCCGGCCTGGTTTCCGACGGCTGCCTGACCCGGATGGCTGGCGGCGAAGGCGGCGCAATAAGCGCCCTTGGCCGTGGTGGTGCCGAGCCCGTTGATGTTGTCGTTGGCGCCGCCGTCATACCGCACGCTGGAGTAGCTGCCGAACAGGCTGCTCGACCAGTTGGGATTCCAGTTGTGGTTGAAGGCACCGCGGACGCCCCAGGCTGTGGTCAGCTGGATGCCGCCGGTACCCGCCGCGCCGGGGAAATAGACGCCGTCCGTGGTCGCGCCGAAGCCGACGCTCTGGTAGCCGAAGCCGCTGTTACCGAACATCGCAAAGCTCGGCGAAGCGCCGCTGGTGGCGATCACGTTCTTGGTGTGGCCCTTGGCATAGGACACGTCGAGCTTGATGTCGTCGCCTGCACCGGTCGGGAGGTTCTTGATCTGCAACGCCGCCATCACCGAACCGCCCCACTTGCCGTCGGGGTGACCGCTGATTTCAGAAAGATTGTTCGGCACCGCGCCGGCTGCCAGCGTGTTGTAGGAACCACTGACCTCGTGCGCCGCGGCCGAGAGCTGCAACACGCCCCAGGCCTGGTTGACGCGGATGTTGCCGACGATGTCGGGCACGCGCGCGCCCGCATAGGCACTCGATCCGGTGCCGTTGGCGCCGATCGCGCCGGGGATGCTCAGATTGTAGACCGCCGTACGGTTCCAGACCGTCGGATCGTCGAGACCGATGCTGGCGGACACGCCGTTGCCGAATTGCGCGGTGTACTGGATATTGTTGACGCCGGTATCGGTGTTGTTGCCGCCGAGCAGGCTCGCATTGATGTTGCCCGGGAAACCATTCCACGGCGTCGAGTAGGCCGACGAAGACTTGCCGAAGGTGAAGCCGGCGAACTGGATGAAGAGATACTCTACCGCGACGTAGCCGCCGCCGGCGGTGGAAAGCAAGGCGCTGCTGAGGCCCGTCGTTTGAGTGCCGACCGAACCCGCCGGGTTGGTGTTTCCAAAATTCTGGAACTGGAAATCGCCCTGGCCGAAGGTGCGGACCACGCCGTATTCGGTGGCGGTGCGGGTATCGACCGTCAGCGCCATACGCGACCGGGAAACGAAGGAATCGCGAAAGCGGTTCTGCTGGCCGAGATCGCCGTTCCAGGCCGGCGCACCGTGCGCCCCGCCGTTGAAGGTGGTGTCGGCGCGCAGATAGCCCCCGAGCTTGATGCAGGTGTCGGTGCCCGGGATGTAGAAGAAGCCGGCACCGTAGAGCGAACAGATCCTGACATACTCGACCGCCTTGGCCTTGACCGGAAGGTCGGCCGCCTGCGCGCCGCTGACGAGCATCAGCGCCGCCGCTGAGCCGAGGATGAGATTCTTGGTCGCCATGGAAATCCCCCGATTCGCATTTCATGCAGATGCATGTGTCGGAGCTAACTAACGCAAAAATCCTTACCGGCAATAACAAGGCCGTGAGCAGCCCGCATTTGGCCAGTTGCTGTGTTCTTTGCGCCACGCCCGGCAAAATACGGGTTTGGTCTTCGCGAGGCGGATCAGACAGCAGGAATATTCTGTACTGGCGAGGTACGCTCGATCACAAACATGATTTGGGTCAATCGTTTTCACTCAACCGGACCTATGTGGTTCGGATGTGTCCTCCGGCCGGCCATGGCAAATGAACTCCGTCGATAACTCCCGTCCGCCCCTGAAGATTCGAAGCGTCAATCTGGATACCGGACGCGAGAACGTCGTCGTTATTTCGCGGCTGTCGAAAGCGCTGCGCCCGGAGATCTTCCGCGGATTCAGCCGGGTCGAACTGCGCCGAAATTCGCGGGTATTGCTGGCCACCCTGCTGATCACCGACGACGATGCCCTGGTCGGCCCCGATGAAATCGGCCTTTCCGAACCGGCGTTCCGGCGCTTCGCCGAACCTGTCGGCAGCCTGGTGACGGTCACCCCCGCGGCGCCGCCTGAAAGCCTCGAAGCCGTGCGGGCGAAGATCCGGGGCCGGACCCTGAGCGCTCCGGAAATAACCGCCGTCATCAACGACCTGACCCACTACCGATACTCCGACATGGAGATTGCCGCGTTCCTGATCTCTTCGGCGAGTTTCATGACGAGCGGCGAACTGATCGCCCTCACCGCCGCGATGGCGCAGGCCGGCACGCAGCTGAAATGGCCCAATCCGATCGTCGTCGACAAGCATTGCATCGGCGGAATTCCGGGCAACCGGACTTCCATGATCGTGGTGCCGATCGTGGCGGCGCACGGACTCACCATCCCCAAGACGTCGTCGCGCGCCATTACCTCGCCGGCGGGCACGGCGGACACGATGGAAGTACTGGCGCGGGTCAATGTCGGCGTCGACGAGATGAAGGCCATCGTTGAGGCATGCAATGGCTGTCTGATCTGGGGCGGCCACGTCAACCTGTCGCCGGCGGACGACATCCTGATTTCGGTGGAGCGGCCGCTCAGCCTCGACACCCGCGAGCAGATGGTCGCCTCGATCATGTCGAAGAAACTCGCGGCGGGTTCGACCCATCTGTTGATCGACCTGCCCGTCGGCCCGACCGCCAAGCTCACCAGCGACATGGAAGCGATGCGGCTGCGCAAACTGTTCGAATTCGTCGGTGACCATTTCGGCATCTCGGTGGAGGTGATCACGACCAATGGCAGCCAGCCGATCGGCAACGGCATCGGTCCGGTGCTCGAGGCTCAGGACGTCATGGCGGTGCTGGCGAACGATCCCGCCGCGCCGCAGGATCTGCGCGAGAAGTCGCTGCGGCTCGCCGCCCATTTGCTGGACTACGACCCGAGGCTGCGGGGCGGCGCCGGCTACGCCCGCGCCCGCGATTTGCTCGACAGCGGCGCGGCATTGAAACAGATGCAGAAAATCATCGAAGCACAGGGTCCGTCGGACTGTCGCAGCGACCTTGGCAATCTGACGTTCGATGTGATGGCCGGCAGCGACGGCTTCGTCTCCGGCATCGATTGCCTGCGCCTGAACCGGCTGGCGCGGACCGCCGGCGCCCCGCTCGACAAGGGCGCCGGCATCAGGCTGTTCAAGAAAATCGGCGACCGCGTCGAGCGCGGTGAACCGCTGTACCGGGTTCACGCTTTCGACCGGTCGGAGCTCGATCTGACGGCTGCCGGCGCCAACAGCGATACCGGCTACTCGATCGACCAGCAGCCTTCGCTGCCCCGTACGACAACGCCGTGACCGGGGTCGCCATCCAGAGCCTGCCAGGCGGTGCCAGCGATGCCAGGCGGCTGGCCGCGCGGCTTGGCATTCCCCATCGGGAAATCGCATTGCATGGCTTTCCCGACGGGGAAATACGGGTGACCGTGGGCGCGGCGGCGGCGACCACGATCATCTATGCCTCGCTCGACCAGCCCAACGACAAGCTGCTTGCCCTACTGTTCGCGGCAGAGGCGCTGCGGCGCACGGGCGCGAGGCGGCTCGTCCTGCTTGCGCCGTATCTGTGTTACATGCGCCAGGACACCGCTTTCCACGCAGGCGAAGCGATCAGCCAGAAGGTGGTTGGCCGCCTCATCGCCGGAATCGTCGACCGCGTGATCACGGTCGATGCCCACCTTCATCGCACTGCGGATATCAGGGCCGTGTTTCCCGGCATCGAGGCCGAAAACCTGTCGGCGATGGCAGCGATTGCGGTCGTGCTGCGCCAGACCGGGATCGATCCCGCGACGGTCGTGGTCGGTCCCGACGCGGAGTCCCGCCCCTGGGTGAGCGATCTCGCAAGTCAACTCGGGCTCGCGCACACGGTTGCGCAAAAAACCCGCCGCGGCGATCGCGCCGTCGAAATCGGGTTTGCCCAGCCCGCACTGGTCGCCGGCCGGCCGGTGCTGCTGGTCGATGATATCGTCTCGTCGGGAGGCACCCTGATCGCCTGTGCAAAGGCGCTCGAGGCCGCCGGCGCCACGACGATCGACGTCGTCATTACCCACGCCTTGTTTCCACCCGGGATGGCAACCGCGTTTGCCGACGCCGGCATACGGTCCGTCCGCTCGACCTCCAGCGTGCCGCACCCGAGCAATGCGATCCCGCTCGATGATATCCTTGCGACCGCCTTGCACGGCGAGATCCGCGGCCAAGATTTTCCGGAGAGAACGCCATGAGTGTAACGGTTCGATTTTGCGGCGCGGCGCGCACGGTAACCGGTTCGTGCTACCTGCTCGAAACGAAGTCCGGCCGCTTTCTGATCGACTGCGGTCTGTTCCAGGGGCAAAAGACCCTGAAGGAACTGAATTACCGAACCTTCCCGTTCCGGCCCGCCGACATCGATACCGTGCTGCTGACGCATGCCCACATCGACCATAGCGGACTGTTGCCGAAGCTGGTGCGTGAAGGTTTTGGCGGCAGGATCCTGGCGACGCGGGGAACGATCGATCTGTGTTCCTGGATGCTGCCGGATTCCGGAGGCATCCAGGAATCGGAGGTCGCATTCCTCAACCGCCGCAACGCGGCCCGCGGCCGGCCGGAAGTCACGCCGATCTATACCCAGGCCGATGCCAAGGCCGCGCTGCAGTCGTTCCAGCCGGTCGATTACGAGAAATGGGTCGACGTCATCCCGGGCGTGCGCGCGCGCTACTGGAATGCCGGGCATCTGCTCGGCTCGGCTTCGATCGAAATCGAGTTCGACGGCGCGGGTGCCGGGGGACAACCGCTGCGCCTGCTGGCATCCGGCGATGTCGGCCCGGATGCGAAATTGCTGCAGCCTGATCCCAGGGCGCCGACGGGATTCGACTATGTGATTTCGGAGGCGACCTATGGCGACAGGATTCGCGCCGTGACGACGCCGGAAGAGCGTCGTCAGCGGCTGGCATCCGAGGTGCGCGACGCAGCAACCGCAAGAGGCGCCCTGCTGATCCCCGCCTTTGCCGTGGAGCGCACCCAGGAATTGATCGTCGATCTGGTCGACCTGATGGAGCGCGGCGAAATACCGGCCGCGCCGATCTTTCTCGATTCGCCGCTGGCGATTCACGCAACCGAGGTTTTCCGGGAACACGCCGAAAGCCTCGACGCCGACATCGACCTCAATCGTCTTTTCAACTCGCCGCATCTGCGGTTCACCGAGACCGTCGACGAAAGCAAGGCGATCGCCAAGCTGACCGGCTTTCACATCATCATCGCGGCAAGCGGCATGTGCGACGCCGGCCGCATTCGACATCACCTGAAGCGCTGGCTGTGGAACAACCGGGCCACCGTCCTGCTGGTCGGCTTTCAGGCCAATGGCACCCTCGGCCGGTTTCTCCAGGACGGCGTCAAGGCCGTCCGGATCCAGGGCGACGAGATCAAGGTCGCGGCCCGCATTCGCATGATCGACGAATATTCGGGTCATGCCGATGGCGCCGAGATGGCGCGATGGATCGCCGCACGCCGGCCGATTCAGCGGGGTTTGTTTCTCGTTCACGGCGAGGAGGAAGCGATCGCGGCGATGGCCGAGCGCCTCGCCGAGCGGATCGTTCCGGCAGCCAAACTCTTCCAGCCGGTGCTCGACGACATTTACGAGCTCTCGACGCCCGAGCCCGCGCTCGTCGACGTGGCGCGTCGTCGCCGTCTCGCGCCCGAAGCGGTGACGCATCTGGACTGGCACAACGACATGTCGACACTGGTGCTCGACATCAACGATCGGATCGCGGCCGCTGCCGACGATCGCGCTCGCGGCGTCATCATCCGGCGCCTGCGACGCGCGCTGGAAGAAGCCGGCTGAACCCGGTCGGCCCGCAAGACGGCGCCAGATGCCGCCGCGATGCATATCAGGGCCTCGCGGGGCAGCCCGCGCCAGCGCTTTACCCAACGCGTAATTCCTGTTCCAACTACCCGTCACAGGCCGAGCCTCAACATCGGCCACTTCGAGGGGAGAGAACGGCATGAAACTCGGCACCGCCATCGCGGAAATCATGAAGCGGGAGGGTATCGAGATCCTCTGCGGCTATCCGGTCAATCACCTGATCGAACACGCCGCCGCCGCCGACATCCGCCCCGTGATGGTGCGGCAGGAGCGCGTCGGCATCCACATGGCGGACGCGATCTCGCGGGTCACCTCGGGGCACAGCATCGGCGCCTTCTGCATGCAGCACGGCCCGGGTGCGGAAAACGCCATGGGCGGCGTGGCGCAATGCTACGGCGAATCGGTTCCGGTGCTGGTGCTGCCGATGGGCTATGCGCGGCGGCTGGCCCATATCGATCCGAACTTCAATTCCAGCCAGGCGATGCGGGCTTTCTCGAAATCGTCCGAGCCGATCAACATCGCCGCCGAAGTCTGCAACATTTTTCGCCGCGCATTTACCAAACTGAAGAACGGCCGTGGCGGACCGGTGATCGTGGAAATTCCCGCCGATATGTGGAATGAGGACGTCCCGGAGCCGCTGAACTACACGCCGGTGCTGCGCACGCGCTACGGCGCCGATCCCGTGCACGTCAAGGAAGCCGCCGCCGTGCTGATGGCGGCAAAGCGGTCGGTGATCTACGCCGGCCAGGGCGTGCATTACGCCAAGGCATGGCCGCAGCTGAAACGTCTCGCCGAACGGCTCGCGATTCCCGTCACCACCAGCCTCGGCGGCAAGTCGTCGTTTCCGGAAGACCATCCGCTCTCGCTCGGCTCGGGCGGCCTGGCCGTGCCGCGCGCGGTGCCGAAATTCCTCGCCGAGGCCGACGTGATCTTCGGCATCGGCTGCTCCTTCACGGAGACCTCGTTCGGCATCGCCATGCCCAAGGGCAAGACCATCATCCATTCGACACTCGACCCCAACCATCTCAACAAGGACGTCGAGGCCCAGATCGGGCTGGTCGGCGACGCCGGCCTCGTGCTCGACGCGCTGCTGGAGGAGATCAACAAATCAGTCAGATCCGATCGCGACGCCACCGCCGTCGCCGCCGACATCGCGGCGTCGCACAAGGAGTGGCTGGCGAAGTGGATGCCGAAGCTGACCCACAACGATGCGCCGCTCAACCCCTATCGCGTGCTGTGGGACCTGCAGCACACCGTCGACATCAAAAACACCATCATCACCCATGATGCCGGCAGCCCGCGCGACCAGCTCTCGCCGTTCTGGAAGTCGGTCGAGCCGCTGTCCTATATCGGCTGGGGCAAGACCACCCAGCTCGGCTACGGATTAGGCCTCGCCATGGGCGCCAAACTGGCGAAGCCCGACAAGCTCTGCATCACCGTCTGGGGCGACGCCGCGATCGGTTTTACCGGCATGGATTTCGAGACCGCGGTGCGCGAGCGGATTCCGATCATGTCGATCCTGCTGAACAATTTCAGCATGGCGATCGAATTGAAGGTGATGCCGATCTCGACCGAGAAATATCGCTCCACCGACATCTCCGGCGACTACGCCGCGATGGCGCGCGCCTTCGGCGGCTATGGCGAGCGGGTGACGAAACCGGAAGACATCGTCCCGGCGATCCAGCGCGGCATTGCCAAGACCAAGGAAGGCATCCCGGTCCTGCTGGAGTTCATCACCTCGAAGGAGACCGAGGTGTCGCGACCCGGCACCTGAGCCTGAACCGCTCGCTTTTCGTCATGGCCGGGCTTGTCCCGGCCATCCACGTCTTTCCTGCCTAATGTGAAGCCAAGACGTGGATGCCCGGGACAAGCCCGGGCATGACGATACTCACCGATAGACCTCATTTCATCAGTGGCCATTCAAGGGCTACGGCTTGAAGAACGCGGGGTCGTTGAGCGCCTTGATCATGGTGTCGACCATGTCGGCGGCGGCGTGATCCTCGCGCTCTTCCAAAAGCTCCCACATCTTGCGCAAATTGGCGCGCATCGGCGCCTTCAGCGAGGGATCGCGCTCGATCAGGGTGCGCGCGATGCAGAAGGCGATGCCCTCGGTGCCCATCTTGGTCTGTTCAACGGTAGCTTTACTCATGATGAGCTCCTGTCGGGTTCCATGTCTGGCTGTTGCGGCCGCTGTTAGATCAATTGCCGGCCGATAGATAGCCGCCACGGCAGGCGTGGGCAGGATGCCGGCGCAAGCCCGCCCTACTCGGCCCCCCCTACTCCGCCAGGTCAGCCGGGACCACGGCCGGGCCGGCCAGTGGCTTTTCTTCCATCAGGATCATGCACAGCAGTGAGGCGGCGATCAGTGCCGTCGCGGCAGCGAACACATAACGGAACGCCATGACCATGTCGGCGGCGGCAATCGAATTCACCGGGCCGCGATGCTCGCCGCCGAGAGAGCCGACGAGCGAAATGTCGGCGCCGAGCGCCATCAGCAGGATGGCGCTGAATGCGGCCACCATGAAAGACGCCATCAGCGCGCGAAAGAAATTCATCGCGCCGGTGGCGGTGCCGACCTGGAATCGCATCACCGAATTCTGCACCGACACCACGCTGACCGGAAATACCGTGCCGAGCCCGAGCGCGTACACCGACAGCAGCGCCAGCAGGCCCCATAACGGCATCGGCACCAGCATGAGCACCGCTCCCGCCAGCACTGCGCATCCGGTGCCGACGATGGCCACCCGCTTGTAATGTCTGGCGCGGGCCATGGTCTTGCCCGCGATCGCGGCGCCGACGGTCGAAACCGCCGCCAGCGGAATCAGCGCCAAGCCAGCCTCGCTGGCGCTGAGATGATAAACCACCTCGTAATACAGCGGCAGATGCACGGTCAGCCCCAGCATCGCACCCATCGCGCAGCTGCCGGCCGCCATCGCATAGGGCACCACCGTGCCGCCCATCAGCGGCAGCGGCAGGAAAGGCTCGTCGGCATTGCGGGCATGCCACACGAACGCGAATGCGAGCGCGATGGAGGCCCCGATCATCGCCATGATGACAGGCGACAGCCAGAGATAGCGGTTGCCGCCCCAGGTCAGCACCAGCATGATCACGACGGCGGAAGCCATCAGCAGCACGCCGCCGAGCCAGTCGACCTTGCGCCGGCGGTGAAACACCGGGATCTTGCCCATCTTGGGCAGCAGCAGCGCCAGCGCGCCGAGTGCCAGCGGCACGTTGATCCAGAAGATCATCGACCAGTGCAGGTGCTCGGCGAACACGCCGCCGAGGATCGGCCCGCCGATGCCGCCGACCACCCATACGCCGCTGAAATAGGCCTGGTACTGGCCGCGTTCGCGCGGGCTCACCACGTCGGAAATCACGGTCTGCACGATCGGCATGATGCCGCCGCCACCGAGCCCCTGCAGGCCGCGCGCCAGAATCAGCACCGGCATGTTCGGCGCCAGCGCGCACAGCACCGAGCCCGCGACGAACAGGCTGAGGGCTACGATGATCATGGCGCGGCGGCCGTAGATGTCGCTGAGCGTGCCGAACACCGGCGCCACCGCGGTCGAGGCCAGGAGATAGGCCGAGATCACCCAGGACAGGCTGGTGACGTCGTTGAACTGGCGGCCGATGGTCGGCAGCGCGGTGGCGACGATGGTCTGGTCGAGCGCGGCCAGAAACATCGTCAGCAGCAGGCTCATCAGGATGGTGCGTACTTCGCTTGGCGTCAGCGGCACCTGCGGCGCGATCGGCGGCGCATCGCTGAGTTCGATCACCTCCCCCGGCAACGGCGTGGGATCGCCGGCGGTGGTCTCGGGCAATGTCTTGATGTCAGCCGGGTGATGGCCCTGCCGTTCGAACTTGTTCATGCGGCCATGCGTGATAGGGGCGCGGCGGGCCGCGCGGAATCGCTATATGGCTTAATCTACGGGGAAAATCGCGGCTCCGGCAGCGGGTTGCGCGCATGGGTGCATCCCGCGAAGCGACAATCGCAATCGCACGGCCGGTCTATCCTGCACCAACTAGGTTTGCGGTCGCTTCTTCAGCCGGGCCCGCTTCGGCAGCAGCGCCGGCCATTGCACGATGTGGTCCTCGAGGTCGGCATCAGCGATCTCGTTCTCGGTTCCCTGCACCCGCCCGCGCACGGAGACGCCGGCTTCGTGCACGGTGTTGGGATCGCCCGAAATCAGCGGGTGCCACCAATAGAGATCTCGGCCCTCGGCCACCAGCTTGTAGCCACAGCTCGGCGGCAGCCAGTTCAGGGTGCGAACGTTTTCAGGCGTGAGCCGGACGCAGTCCGGAACCTGCTCGGAGCGATTCGCATAGTCCTTGCAGGCGCACAGCCCGGCATCCAGCAGCTTGCAGGAGACGTGGGTGAAATAGATCTTGCCGGTATCCTCATCCTCGAGCTTTTCCAGGCAGCAGCGCGCGCAGCCGTCGCACAGGCTTTCCCATTCGGCGTTGGACATCTCTTCCAACATCTTGGTTTTCCAGAAGAATCCCTCTTGACCCGAGGGCGGCTTGGGCTGGGCGGTCATGATTTTCATTTTCGGGGCGGACGCCCACGGCGGCGTTTTGAAGATATTGATTTATCGACTTTTTTGTCTCGATGGCTGCTCAGCCAACGAAGCACTGATTCGGCTGGCTTCCTAACTTCGGGACTGAAGTCCAACAGAAAACTATCGCCGCGGACATATGCAACGAATGCAGCGTAAATTGGAGCACGGCGTTCAGCTTGCCCCGATTCTACAAACCACGCGATCAATTTCTCACCACATTTATGGATTTCGGCGATACGGAGAAGGCGAAGTAGATCGTCCGAAAAATCAATTTCGGGCTGGCTTAGATCGTCAGCTAAAGCCCTTTCCAGACAGGTGGTTGCCGCTCCGAAATTATCGTCGGATAGTGAAATCGCAGCATCGAGCAACAATTGGCCAACCGAAGGCAAATTGCTGAGCGACGCACGAATTGTCGCGGCTTCTGCGCTCTTCTTTGACGCCACCAAAAGCCAAGCGAGGTTGCATTCGGCTACCAACTGCGTATCCGAAATCGATATGGCGGAACGATATGCGGATTCAGCTTCCCTTAAACGACCCGAGTGATCAGCAAGAATATTACCCAAAGAGATCCATGCACCATAATTCTTCGGGTCAAACACAATTGCGTTACGACTGACGACCTCGGCCTCCTCGTTCTGCCCCAGCGAACGAAGTGCGTAGCCCTTGCCGACCAGCGCACGCGCCACTTGCTCGCGAAGCACGGGCTGCTCGGCCGTTCCGAACCGGCTCACGACTTCGTCGTAGACCGCAATCGCCTCCTCGGTCCGTCCCAGCGCACGAAATGTAAAGCCCTTGTCGAGCATCGCATACGCTACTTGCTCGCGAAGCGCTTCTTCTTCGGCAGTCTCGAATCGGCTCACGACTTCGTCGTAGACCGCAATCTCCTCCTCGCTCCGTCCAAGCGCACCAAGTCTGGAGCCCTTGCAGACCAGCGCACGCGCCACTTGCTCGCGAAGCGCGGTTTCTTCAGCAGTCCCCAACCGATTCACGACTTCGTCGTAGACCGCGATTGCCTCCTCGCTCCTTCCCAGCGCACCAAGTCCGACGCCCTTATTGACCATCGCACGCGCCACTTGCTCGCGAAACGCGCCGTCTTCGGCAGCCCCGAACCGGCTCACGACTTCGTCGTAGACTGCGATCTCCTCCTCGTTCCGTCCGAGTTCACCAAATCCGACGCCCTTGTTGACCATCGCTGACGCCACTTGCTCTCGAAGCGCGGTTTCTTCGGCTGTTCCGAACCGACTCACGACTTCGTCGTAGATCGCGATCTCCTCCTCGTTCCGTCCGAGCACACCAAGCCTGAGGCCTTTGTTGAACAGGGCACGCGCCACTATTTCGCGAAGCACGGGCTCTTCGGCGGTGCCAAATCGGCTCACAACCTGGTCGTAGACCGCGATCGTCTCCTCGTTCCGTCCGAGCGCACGAAGTCTGAGGCCCTTGTTAAACAGCGCACGCCCCACTTGTTCTCGAAGCGCGGGTTGTTCAGCGTCCCCAAACCGACTCACGACTTCGTCGTTGACTGCGATCGCCTCCTCGCTCCGTCCCAACGCACCAAGTTTCGAGCCCTTCTCAACCAGCGCGCGCGCCACTCCCTCGCGAAGCACGGGCTCTTCGGCGGCCCCGAACCGACTCACGACTTCGTCGTAGACTGCGATCGCCTCCTCGCTCCGTCCGAGCGCACCAAGTCTGGAGCCCTCCTCAATTCGTGACCGAACATCGGTGTTTTCGCGAATGATACTTTCACCCAATCCATTGGTTTGGGTTTGATGAGAAACGAAACTCATCGGAACCGCTTGGTCCGTTCGCGTGGCATTAGACCAGAACTCACCAACGGCCTCTAAAGCTTCCTTATAGAGCGGATGTAAATTTGAACGGCCCTTGAGCCCGGATTCCATTCTCATCTGAATCAATTCGCTAGGCGCGTAGAAGCTGGTAAGAAACGCCGTTAGCCAATAGATTTTCTGGCGCGTATGCCGGGTTCCGTGACGCATCAGGTACCAGATATTAAGGAAACGTTCGACCAGTTGATAGCCCGAGCGTGCGCCCGACGTTTGCACTTCTTCAACAAGTCCATCCCGCCTGAATCGGGTGAGCTGCGACGAGATAGTCGTGACTTCTACTGCCGTTGCTTCGCTGAGACTATGAGATGTAATCGGATGCCAATTGAGTGCGATAGCGTCAATAATCGCGCGCTGCAAATCTGTCTGGTACTCTTCAATTCTTGCTTTATAAAATGGCGTCAACTGGTCAAGCAAGACTTCCAGATCGGAAAAGACGGTGTCACTCTCGGTACGCTCTAGCAACTGATAGACTAAAGTCAAAATACGCGGATTTCCACCTGTCAAAGTGTGGAGCGTCCTGATTCTCTCGGGCTCAGCCGCGAGAATTTCGCGAACTGCCTTTCCAGCCTCGCCACGCGCATCAGCGAGCCGGCTCATACACTGCAAGAGTTCGCTTTCGGAAAGCGGCTCCAATATATGCGGATGAAAGAATTCATAAAACGCTGCATCTCGTTCTGCACTTTGGCGCAGCATTTGAGTGGCAGCGCCGAACAATATCGGGCCGCCAGACGTTTGTAGGATCCGTCTCAATTCCCAGTTCTGTTCAGGCGTCAGGGCATCGAGAATAAGATCAAGGTTGTCGACGAACAGGACGGGGCGACCACCAAGCTTTCTTGCCGTGTCAAGAAACTCCTCAACCGCCGACTGCGAGTTGCGCCAGACAGGCGTCAATAAGCTACGGTCGATAGCCTTCGCAGCATCTTTCCTTCCTTCGCTTTCGCACCATTCCGCGAGAGACTCACCGCAATTCCGCCAGAAAACGTCTAGCGATCGGACGTTGTACTGTTCTTCACGAAATGTCAGCGGGATAAAGCCCTCGCGCAATGCAGGCTCGGTTACGATGCCTATAGCCAAGCGCCGCAAGAGACTCGTCTTGCCCATGCCGCGCGGTCCAACAACGATGTGATGCTCAGCGAAATCCGATACGTGACGCAACTTGTCGAGCAAAAACTCGACAAAGTCACCACGCGCAACAAAGCCTGCCAGAAAAGCATCTCGGTCCAGCCGACGCGGATCGTATATCGCGATTCCAATGTTCATGAGCTGATGTACTTTACCCAGTAGCGACGTAACAAGCCGGAGCGAAAGCACCAGCGCCCGCCAATCTCGGAAAGGAACCCGTCGTTCGCGAGTGCCGTAAGCAAGTCCATGAGATCGCGCAACGTTAACACAGGATATTTTTGAACCAACCGCGCCTGCATGGTCGCAGTGGTTTCCCCCTCTGGGTGAGCACAGCAATTTTCAAGGATCGCGTGAAGAAGGTCCGATTCGCCTTTCGGAAAATTCTTCCTAATGTGCTCTTCCCAAGCCGCAAAGCTTCCACGAAAGGCGGGGGCCAAGAGTTGATCAAATGCCCGATCGATGTCGCCAACGGTCGCTATCGGCGAGCCGATCTTTTCGGTGTTCACCGGATTAATACGATCGGCAATAAGCTTAAGGTAAAAGGGCGATAGCCAACCGAGTTGTTCAGCGAGATGATCGAAACCAGCGTCATCCAGAGAAAAGGGCCAACGAACCTTTCCGTTCTGGCATAGCTCGGCCAAGTAAGCGCGCGCCTCAACTTTCGAAAAGGGTTCAAGCGGAAAGATTTCGAGATCGACCAAGGCACCCGCTAGATTAGCCCGTCGCGCCACAACATCCAGACCGATTGAACCGGTCAAGAGCCAGCGAACGCGAGGATATGCTTGGCGCAATCTGCGAAGGTGATAGAGAAAGTCCAACGTAGCGGCGGGATCAGCCGCAAGCCGGGCAGAGAGGAAGAGCGCGATCTCATCGACGAAGATAACTACGTTGGCCTGCTGCGCATCGAGCGAGGCGACAAGGGCTTCTGAAAAACCTTTAACGTCGATTCGACCGATCGCATTGATAGGATTGCCGTCGAAATCTCCCGTGACCAGTTGCTGAAGACGTTGGACGAGCTGGCCTCGCGCCCGCTGAGCGACCGATCCTATGTCCTCAATTTTCTTACAAAGATCACGAAGGAACTCGTCTTCAGTTCTCATCCCCTCAACATCAGAGAAGATCGTTAGCCAACCCTGCGACTGCAGCTCCGCTTCGACTTCGTGCATCAGCCAGGTCTTTCCGACCCGGCGGGGTGCCAGCATTTGGATGCTCGTTCCCGCAGTCAGAAGGCGACGTATTTCAGCGACTTCCAAATCTCTATGAGCCATCGGGCTTGCTCCATGACGAGAAGCCATACTACTGCATTAATTATCCAATTTCAAATAAATACTTTAATGAATAAATTCATAAAAAGATATATCCAAATCCGATCTATTATCGCACCATTCTTGGAACTCAGCCTTCAGCCACGCCGTTCAACAGTAAAATCGTTATTAGATCCGCGTTAGTTGACCGAAGGTCCGACATCGATCCTGCTGTTAGCTTTCCGGAGAACATCGCCGGCAAAACCCTGCCAGACCATTGGTTTATGGCCCCCGCTCGGTTAGATAGGGAGAGAGTCCCCGATGGCGCAAAAAGCGCCTTGGGTTTGCCGCAACATTCCCGCATGACGTCTCGACGGTGCCCGGCCGGGCGCCCTTAAGCGCTGCGAATTGACTTGGGGTTCCGGTGCGCCAGATCGTACCACCACACTGGAAGAAAAAGATCCGGCACTGGATGCTGGATCTGGACGCGCGCATCGACTCCACGCTGTTCTCCTCCGGCAAGGGCGTGCGCGAGCTCTATGAACGGTTCTCCACCTTCATGGACCGCTTCTATGTCGGCCGCTGGAAACGCTGGGTTTTCATCGAACCCTTGTCCGAGGCCGCGACCCTCGGGCTCGTCGGCCTGGTGCTGATGCTGGCACTGGCGGTGCCGGCGTTTCGCGAAACCTCCGACGACGACTGGTTGAAGAAATCCGATCTCGCGGTGACGTTTCTCGACCGTTACGGCAATCCGATCGGCAGCCGCGGCATCAAGCACAATGATTCGATTCCGCTGGAGGATTTTCCGGACAATCTGATCAAGGCGACGCTGGCCACCGAGGACCGCCGCTTCTACGAACATTTCGGCATCGACATCGCCGGCACGGGGCGCGCGCTCGTGACCAACGCGCAGGCCGGCGGCGTGCGGCAGGGCGGCTCGTCGATCACCCAGCAGCTGGCGAAGAACCTGTTCCTGAACAACGAGCGCACCATCGAGCGCAAGGTGAAGGAAGCCTTCTTGGCGATCTGGCTCGAGACCCGTCTCACCAAGAATGAAATCCTGAAACTCTATCTCGACCGCGCCTATATGGGCGGCGGCACGTTCGGCGTCGATGGCGCCGCGCATTTCTACTTCAACAAGTCGGCGCGCGACGTCAATCTCGCGGAATCCGCCATGCTCGCCGGGCTGTTCAAGGCCCCGACCAAATACGCGCCGCACATCAACCTGCCCGCCGCGCGCGCCCGCGCCAACGTGGTGCTGGACAATCTGGTCGATGCCGGCTTCATGACCGAGGGTCAGGTGTTCGGCGCCCGGCGCAACCCGGCGATCGCGGTCGACCGTCGCGACGAGAATTCGCCGAACTACTATCTCGACTGGGCGTTCGACGAGATGCGCCGGCTGGTCGATACCTTTCCGAAATCCTATGTCGAGCGCGTCTTCGTGGTCCGCACCGCGATCGACATGACGGTGCAGCGCGCCGCGGAGAGTGCCGTGGAAAACCAGTTGCGTCAGTTCGGCCGCGACTATCATGCGACCCAGGCAGCGACAGTGGTAGCCGACCTCGACGGCGGTGTGCGCGCGATGGTCGGCGGCCGCGACTACGGTGCCAGCCAGTTCAACCGTGCGGTGGACGCGATGCGCCAGCCGGGCTCGTCGTTCAAGCCATACGTCTACGCCACGGCGCTGCTGAATGGCTGGAAGCCGAGCGATACCATCATCGACGGCCCGGTCTGCATCGGCAACTGGTGTCCGCAGAACTACGGCCATTCCTACTCCGGCAAGGTAACGCTGACGACGGCGATCACCCGGTCGATCAACGTGGTGCCGGTGAAGCTGTCGATCTGGCTCGGCGGAAAATCGCCAAATCCGGCCAAGGTCGGCCGCGCCAAGATCACCGAGGTAGCGCGCAAATTCGGCATCAAGGCGCCGTTGCCGGATACGCCGTCGATGCCGATCGGTTCCGACGAAGTGTCGGTGCTCGAACATGCGGTCGCCTATGCGACCTTCCCGAACAAGGGCAAGTCGGTGACGCCGCATGCGGTGCTGGAAGTCCGCACCGGCGCCGGCGACTTGGTCTGGCGTTTCGACCGCGACGGCAAGAAGCCGGTGCAGGCGATCCCGGCTTCGGTGGCTTCCGACATGTCGGGCATGATGAGCCACGTCGTCAGCGAAGGTACTGCGCGGCGCGCCGCGCTCGACGGCATTCCGACCGGCGGCAAGACCGGCACCACCAACGCCTATCGCGATGCCTGGTTCGCCGGCTTTACCGGCAACTTCACCTGCGCGGTGTGGTACGGCAATGACGATTACTCGCCGACCAACCGCATGACCGGCGGCTCGCTGCCGGCGCAGACCTGGCACGACATCATGGTCGTCGCCCACCAGGGCGTCGAGATCAAGGAGATCCCGGGCATCGGCGCCGGCACGAAACAGCCTGCATCCGCCTCCGCGGCGATGGCGGCGGGCGGCGCGCCGAAACTTCCGGACATCAAGCCGGGACCGCCGCCGATCCTCACCAAGCGCGGCGCGGATATCCTGGTGCGCGTGGAAAAGCTGCTCGACGAGGCCGGCAAGACCGCGGGCAAAGTCGCGCCGGGCGATCCCGCCAAGCCCGGCAAGCCGGTATCATCGAGCGCGATCGCATTCCCGGATAGTTTTGCCGCGGCGGCACCGGGCGAAGCCGCGGCGACAGCTCCGCCGCGCAAGAACTGACCGTGCGGCTGGTCTTCATCACACTGCTGGCGTTGATCCTCGCGACCGTCGTCGGTCTCGGCGCGACCTGGATGACCGCGACGCGCGGCACCGATCTCGGCACCCTGACGATCGGCGCCTGGACCGCCCGGCCGAAGACCGGCACCGCCGACGTCGACCCCTATTCGCGCGCCTCGATCGCGCGCAGCGGCGAGCTGCCGGTCGGCACCGGCGACGGCGTCGCCTTCTCGGCGACCAGGGACGACCGCAACAAGCCGCTCGACGGACGCTGCGACGTGGTGGTCAGCGGCGTCACCCCCGCGGCGCGGTTCTGGACGCTGACGCTCTACAATACCAAGGGACATCTGGTGGCGAATTCGCTGCAGCGCTACGGCTTCACCAGCCAGGAAATCATTCGCGGCGCCGATGGCGCATTCGAGATCCGGGTGGCTTCGCGCTCGCGCGCCGGAAACTGGCTCCCCACCGGGGGCATCGAGCGTTACGCGCTGATGCTGCGGCTTTACGATACGCCGGTCGGCGTGGCGACGCGGACGCAGCGCGATGCGCCGATGCCCTCGATTACGACGGTGGGCTGTCCATGATCCGCCTGCTGTTCACGATCATCGCGGGCGTGCTGCTGGGCGCCGTGGTGCATCTCGTCAGCGTGCTGGCGTTGCCGCGGATCGCGACCCAGGACGCTTATTCACGCCTCACGCCGATGACAAAACTCAACGCGGTTACCGCGCTGCCACCGGCGGATCCGAACAACGCACCGCTGCCGTTCATGGATCCCGCATTCGCGACCGCGGTCTGCCGCTACGACCTGTCGGGCGGACCGATCAAGCTCACGGTCCCCGTCAGCCAGGCCTACACCTCGGTGTCGTTCTATACCCGCAACGAAGTCGCCTATTACGCCATCAACGACCGGTCGGCCGGCCGCAGGCTGATCGAACTCGACCTGATGACCGAGGCACAGCACGCCGAATTGCCCGAGGACGAGGACGTCACCGCGGCCGACCGGCTGATCATCGACTCTCCGACCGCGACCGGGCTGATCGTGCTGAAGGCGCTGGCGCCGGAGCCGGGCCTGATGCCACAGGCGCAGGCCTCGCTCGCGGCTTCCAGCTGCAAGGTGCAGACCGAGCCGACACCGGCGAAACGGGAAGAGCCTGCGCCTGCGCCACCACCGCCCGTGCCGCGGGCCAAGCGCTGATCTGGTCGCCGCGCCCTAGGGGCGCATGAACATGAAATCAGTTCCGGGATCGCAGTTGTCGGCGACGAAGCGAAGCTCCGACTGAACGTCGGAGACACTCCTGCTTTCGAGATATTTGGCGACGACGAGGCCCAACAGCGACCGGCAGACGCTGTCGTGTCCCATGCCGGCGGCTTCCGCCTCGGCGATAGCCGCGGAGAAATGAAGATTCGCTATCTCGGTTGCGGACATCTCGGCTTCCTGTTTTTTGCACGTGTGTCATCCAGGCTTCTGATGTCGTTTGATCTGCGTCAAAGACCCTCGTGCCTGGTGCCACAGGGACATCCTGTTGAGCATCAGTACATCCACGCCACCCTGTTCGACGTGACATCCCCGATTTGTTGACTTGCCGGGCTGCGAAACTAAGGTTGACGCCACACCGGAGGAAATGAATCGCATGACGTTGCCGATGAGCTGGAACGAATGGGCGCAGCACGACGGCGTGGCGCTGGCGGCGCGCGTCAGGAAGGGCGAGCTGACCGCAATAGAATTGGCAAGTCAGGCCGCCGCAGGCATCGCCAAGGTCGATCCCGCGCTGTCGGGCGTAGTCGAGGTCTTTGAGGACGCGATTGCCGATCCTGCCAAAGACGGCGCTAACCTCGCGGGACCCTTCGCCGGCCTGCCGTTCCTGATGAAGGATTTGGGCCCGACGATGAAGGGCCGCCTGCAGGAAATGGGCTCGCTGCTGATGCGCGGCAATCGCGCCACCGCCGATACGTTCCTGACGACGAAGATGCGCCAGGCGGGACTGAACCTGATCGGACGGACCACCACGCCGGAATTCGGCGTGTGCAGCTCGGCCGACAATCCCGTCGTCTACGTCACCCGCAACCCGTGGAATACGGACTACACGACATGCGGATCGTCCGCCGGCAGCGCTGCCATGGTCGCGGCGGGCGCCGTGCCGATCGCGCATTCAACCGATGGCGGCGGCTCGATCCGCATTCCGGCCGGGGTCAACGGCAATATCGGCCTCAAGGTTTCACGGGGCGTGTTCTCGCTCGCGCCGCACATGTCGGACCTGACCGGGCTGGTATCGATCCAGGGCTGTCAGTCGCGTTCGGTACGCGATACCGCGGCTTTCGTGGATGCCTGCCGGGGACCGGCTCCGGGCGAATTCATGCCGTTCTGGACCACGCCGGAGCCTTATCAGGAGTTGGTCAAGCGTGATCCCGGACGGCTCAGAATAGCACTGTCGCATCAATGGGGCGACTACCGCGCGACGCCTGCGATATCGGCCGAACTCGAAAGAACAGGCAAATTCCTCGAAGGCCTCGGCCATCACGTCGATTACGCGTTGCCCGCGATCGATTATCGCGCCGCCTTCGATGCCCAGACTACCTGCTACATCAGCAACTTTGCCATCGTGATCGGTAACATGCTGGCGGCACGCGGACTGGAGCGGCCGCCGGCCGATCTGGTCGAGCCGGTCAACATCCGGATCTGGGAAGCGGGCCGTCACACGACGTTCGCGGAGCGCGCGCGCATGCAGGCGGTCTTCAACACGACCACCCGCGGTTTCGGTGCGTTCTTCGAGGACTGGGATATCATCCTGACGCCGATCACCGCGCTGCCTACACCGAAGGTCGGCACGACGGAATATTTGACGATATCGGACAATCCATCGGTGCTGGACTGGTTCGGCAACCTGTGGCGCAATTTCGCCTTCACCCCGCTCGCCAATCTCAGCGGACTACCCGCGATTTCGCTGCCGCTGGCGCAACACGAGAATGGATTGCCGCTCGGCATTCAGGCGCAGGCCAGGCAGGCCAATGACGGCCTGCTGCTGCAGCTGGCAGCCCAGATCGAGCGGGCACTCGGTGGAAAATGGAACGCCGGACGGAAGCCTGGTGTGCACGTGACGAACGGCTGAATTCTTCTCCCCTCCTCCCGCGCGGCTCTTCGCCGCGTGGTGGGAGGGGAGCGAAAGCGCATCGCGAGTGATGAACTCTCCGCGCCTTTTGTTACCCGCGCAATATAGCGTAGAACGTCGGCATGTCCAAACCACCTGTCATCACCCCGCTGCCGTTTGACCGACTGGCCGAAGCCATCAAGGGCAGCCGCTCCGTCTATGGGCATATCAGCGGGCTTCGGCTCGACCGCGCAGCGCGCGGCGAAGCCTGGTCGAGTCTGCCGTACCGCCCGGTCTTCGTCGGCGACACCGCGACGGGCGTTCTGCACGGCGGCGTCGTCACCGCCATGCTCGACGAGAGCTGCGGCATGGCGGTCCAGCTCGCGCTCGATGGCACCAGCGCGATTGCCACGCTCGATCTGCGGATCGACTACCAGAAGCCGGCGACGCCGGGCCTCGAGATCAAAGCGCATTCGGTCTGCTACCGCGTCACCCGCTCGATCGCCTTCGTGCGCGCGACGGCCTACCAGGAATCGGAAGACGATCCCGTCGCCACCGCGACGGCCTGCTTCATGGTCGGCGCCAACCGCACCAACATGCTGGACCGGGCGATGGAACAACGCACGCTGCCGGTGCTGGAAGCGCCGGAAGATCCGGCAAGCCCGTTCGCCAACAGTCCGTTCGCGCATTGTCTCGGCATCCGGATCGGCGAGGACGGCACGCTGATGATGCCGTTCTCACGAAAGATCATCGGCAACCCGATCCTGCCCGCCATCCACGGCGGCATGACCGGCGCCTTTCTCGAAACCACCGCGATCGTGGGCGTGGCGCGCGAACTTGGCGTGTCGTCGCCGAAGCCGATCGGCCTCACCGTCAATTACCTGCGCTCCGGCCGCGCCCTCGACAGCCACGCCAAAGTGTCGATCGTCAAGCAGGGCCGGCGCGTCGTCGCCTTCGAGGCGCAGGCCTGGCAGGACGACCCGGCCAAACCGATCGCCTCGGCGTTCGGTCATTTCATGCTGAGGCAGACGCCGGGTGCGGATGAGGAATAGGCGTATCAAGCTGCGCTTTACCCGCGACAGGACCGCTTGATCCCTTCCCGACGATGTCCGCCGCGCACCAGGCGCGGTCACATGAGCATAACAACCGCCAGCCGTCACGGAGACTACAACCTCCTTGCTGCCGTCAACAGCAGTTCATTGGGACCTTCCCATCCGGTCGGCGTGTCATATCGGCTGAGAACCTGTTCCATATCAGACCACGCCGCTTCGGCTTTCGCGGCGTCCAGGCTCTTCAATATCTGCATGATCGGGCCGGCCGACGTTCGGGCGAATTTCATGTAGTCCTTGACCGTCGGAAGTCCGAACGGCGCCGCAATCCTGGTCGTCGCGATCTCGCGGAATCCCGCCTCTTTGAATAATTCATCGATCAGGCCGGGTTTGCCGAGGCTGAGCAGTCCGCCGGGCTGAAAGGGATCGCGCGGCGGCATGCCGGCGTGCCTCAACGCTGTCGACATCAGCGTCGTCACACAAGGATTGGCCTGCGGGGCTCCGAACACCATGGTGCAAACACCGCCACCCGGTTTGAGTACCCGCGCCATTTCGCGCAATCCCTGCAGCGGGTCGCCGAAAAACATCAGTCCGAGCCGGCAGACCACCGCGTCGAACCTCGAGTCCTCGATCTGCAATTCCTGTCCATCCGAAACGCGTACCTCGACGTTGCGGTACCCTGCGGCGGCGGCCTGCTGTGCTGCGAATCGAAGGATCTTCGGCGAGAGGTCGGTTGCCAGCACGTGGCCCTGGGGACCGACCCGCTCAGCGATGTCGAGGGTCTGATCGCCGGCACCGGCGGCCACATCGAGCACATGGGAACCGGCTCCAACTCCGGCCATTCCGAGCATGGCCTGTGTCGCCTTATGCAGCCACGGTCGAATGACGGCGCCGGAATCGCTCCAGCCCTGGGCCATCTGATCCCACTGCGCACGCATCGCCGCCGTGGCAACATCCGCGTCGATGGAAGATTCACTATTCATGGCACACTCCTTCGAACTGTTTTGCGACATCCGATCGACTCGTCGCGCGCGTTCGAATCGGAATCGGTTTCTGACCGGATCATTCAGGTTTGGCCCTGCCCTCGCGGGCAATTGCTTTCCACTTGCTCAACTCGGTCTGCAGATGCGCCGCGAACTGCGACTTCGAGCCATTGATCGGCGTATATCCAAGCGCCTGCAGCCGATCCCTCACTTCCGGCAGCGCCATGATGTGACTGATTTGCCGATGTCGGAGTTCGACGATTTCCTCGGGGGTGCCCTTGGGAACCAGTATCCCGTTCCAAAATCCGACCTCGTGGTTCGGTATGCCCGCCTGCTCCAGCGTGGGAACGTCAGGAAATTCCGCTGCGCGCGCTTTATCGGCGATT
>NZ_JAURXB010000006.1 GCF_030654605.1 Bradyrhizobium sp. | reverse complement strand
TGCCCCGGTTTTTGATGCTAGCAATCGGGGCATGAACCAGCAGCCAAGAATCGACATCCGGCATTCCACCTGTCCGCACGATTGCCCGTCGGCCTGCGCCCTCGATGTCGAGGTGATCGATGGCGCCTCGATCGGCCGGGTGCGCGGCTCCAGGCTGCAGACCTATACCGCCGGCGTCGTCTGCGCCAAGGTCGCGCGCTATGCCGAGCGCATTCATCATCCCGACCGGCTGATCCATCCGATGCGCCGGACCGGCCCGAAGGGCTCCGGACAATTCGCTCGGATTTCGTGGGACGAAGCGCTGGACGAGATCGCCGCGCGGTTCGACGCGGCCGAGCGCGAGTTCGGGGCCCAATCGGTCTGGCCGTATTACTACGCCGGCACCATGGGTCTCGTGATGCGCGACGGCATCAACCGCCTCGCGCATGTGAAGAAATATTCCCGCTTCTACCAGACGATCTGCGCCAATGTCGCGCGGATCGGATTCGCCATCGGCACCGGCAAGATCGCCGGCGTCGATCCGCGCGAGATGGGCGTCTCCGACCTCGTCGTGATCTGGGGCACCAATCCGGTGAATACCCAGGTCAATGTGATGACGCATGCGATGCGCGCCCGCAAGGAGCGCGGCGCGAAAATCGCGGCGATCGACATCTACAACAACGACACCATGAAGCAGGCCGATATCAAGATCATCCTGCGGCCCGGCACCGACGGCGCCTTCGCCTGCGGTGTCATGCACGTGCTGTTCCGTGAGGGTTATGCGGATCGCGCCTATATGGAGCGCTATACCGACTGCCCTGACGAACTCGAGGCGCATCTGAAAACCCGCACGCCGGAATGGGCTTCCTCCATTTGCGGCGTGCCGGTGAGCGAGATCGAGGCGTTCGCGCGTTTGGTCGGCCAGACCAAACGATCTTTCTTCCGCCTGGGCTATGGTTTTACCCGCAGCCGCAATGGGGCGGCGCAGATGCATGCCGCGCTGTGCATTCCGGCGGTGACCGGCGCCTGGCAGTACGAGGGCGGCGGCGCGTTCTTCAACAATTACGCGATCTGGAAGTTCGACGAATCGATCATCGAGGGCCACGACGCCATCGATCCAACTACGCGCGCGCTCGACCAATCGAGGATCGGGCGCATCCTGACCGGCGATGCCGAAGCGCTGCACAACGGCCCGCCGGTCAAGGCGATGCTGATCCAGAACACCAATCCGGTGACGGTGGCGCCGGAGCAGACGCTGGTACGTCAGGGCTTTGCGCGCGAGGACCTGTTCGTGGC
>NZ_JAURXB010000002.1 GCF_030654605.1 Bradyrhizobium sp. | reverse complement strand
AGGGCGTATGCTTGAGCTTGCTCGAAAGCTTCGGCGCAAAACCCCGAAGGGTGGGCGCCGTTCATTGCGAGCCGTGGCCGCTGAGCTGGCGAAGGCGGGCTTCATCAGCCGCAGCGGACGACCGTATGCGCCCACCGCCATCGGTCGCATGCTAGGCGAGATAAGCTAGACGGATGCGTCACATTTGTTTCTTCGATCGGAGTTACGTAGATTTTCCGGCTCATCCCCCGATCGATTGTAAACGGCGAAGGCCTCGGTGGCGAACGAATCGCGCTTCAAGTCCATGGTCGCAATTGGGGCCACCGGCGCGACCGTCGCCGCCTTGCTGCTCGGCCAGATCCACCTTGCTTATGTGATCGCCAACGAAGTGGCTTTCTGCCACAGGTCCGCGACGCCCAGCGGCCTGCTAGCGTGGCATTTCGGCTTCGCGTGGCCGTGGCTCGCCCTCCTCGCGTTCCAGAGTTTTGGGCTCCACGCATCTCGGTTTTTCTGGCTTAGCGTTATCGCCGGAGGGTTTTCGGTTTGGTATGCGATTAGCCAGTTCGAAATCATCTTTGTGGGCGGAGAGACCATCCCGAAGTGGGAATGCACCGATTGGAGCTGGTACGACGAAACGTTCATGGATCGGGCCTTCGCGCTGTTCGTAATGGTGCCGTTGCTGTTCTTGTTTGCCCTGACCAGCCTGGCCGGGCTCTTGCTCTCGTTTGTGATCCGGATAACCGGGGTCGAGCGGACCGCGCACCCTCACCCAATCAACTGGGCTCTGTCGAAACTCGCTCGCTTGATCGACGACGACGCGCATCGTGATGCAGGGCAAAAGCCTGCGGAACCCAAAACCAATCTCTAGCGCGGTCTGCAACCAGCCACATCGGCGGCCATGTCCAATACTGCCGCTAACTACACCGCGCGGTTGCGAGCGGCACACAAAGCCGGTACACAACTGCTCACCGGACGGCTCAAGGACCTGCGGAAAATCAGTGTTTTTCGGGTAGTGGCGATCCAGTCCTTTCCTGGGCACCATTGCCCATGCCCATGATTTTGCCGAGATGCCCAGGCGGCTGCGCGTCGACGCGCCTGCTCTCGACAAAAGTTCCATCCCTTGGCACGATCATCGGCGGGGCGTCTTCACCCGGCGCCAGACGGGCGGGGCCAGTTGGAAAGCAAATCCACGGAATCTGAGCTGATCGACCGAATCTACGAGTGCGGCTTCGTGCCGGAGCTCTGGCCGGAAGTCCTGAAGCAGACCTCGAAAATCTCCGATTCCGCCGGCGCCACTCTGTTCATCACCAACCCCGATGTTACGGCCTGGACGGCTTCGAAGAACTCCAGGCCTGTCGCCGAGCGCTTTGTCGCCGACGGCTGGTATTGGCGGGGTCAGCTGATGTCCCGCATTCACGAGAGCCGCCATCAGGGTTTTCTGCGCGACGTCGATCTCTGTTCGGAAGCCGAACTGGACGAGGAGCCGATCTATCGCGACAACTGGCGCAAGCTGGGCCTTTGGTGGGGCGCGGCGACGGCGTTTGAGCTGCCCAGCGGCGAGGCGATCTCGATCGTGCTGTCCCGCACCGCCGCCCAGGGGCCGGCCAGCGCCGAGGCCATCCAAAGACTGGACACGCTGCGCCCGCATTTTGCCCGCACCGCGCTGATGGCGGCGCGCCTGCACCTTGCCCGCGCTGAAGCCGCCAGCCAGACACTGGCCGCGCTGGGGCTGGCGGCGCTGGTGCTGGACGAGGGCGGCAAGGTGCTCGCCGCCAACACCCTGATCGAAGGTCTCGACAATCTGCTGTACTGGCGGGCGGGTGACCGGGTGACCCTGATGGACCGGCGCGCCGATGACATGCTGGGCGAGGCGCTCGCCCGGGTCGCGCTGCACGACAATGGCGGTGTCCGGTCGTTTCCGGTCCGTGATCCCCTGACGGATTTGCTGATGGTCGGCCATCTCGTGCCCATCCGGTTTTCCGCGCGCGACATCTTCGCCCGCAGCGCCGCCGTTTTCATTCTGATGCCGGTCGCCGCGCCGGATTCGCCGCCGGTCGAGCTGGTGATGTCCCTGTTCGACCTCACGCCGGCCGAAGCCCGCGTCGCGCGAGGCCTGGCCGCCGGGAAAACGGTCGACGACCTCGCCGGCGCCAACGGCGTTTCGCCGAATACCGTCCGGGTGCAGGTGCGAGGCGTGCTGGAGAAGACCGGCTGCCGGCGCCAAACCGAAGTCGTCGCCCTTCTCGCCGGGATATCCCTGGTTCGCCCAGATCCCGGGGAGAGCTGAAGCGCGCCGGCCGTCCGCGGCTGAATTGGCCGCACATAATCAAAATTGATAATGCGCGCGCGGGAGGCGCCGTGTAGGCTTTTGCTTTTGCAGGCTCGGGCATCTTCGATCGGTGCACCCGGTCGAGCCCACCGCGGGCTCGGTATTTCGAGCCTCGTTCGGCCAGTTTTGGGGAATTCGATTATGATCAACGCCATTGCGGCTCGCGTGATGCACGCTTTCCCGATTTCGCGGCGACATCGCATCGATCTGGTCCAGCAACGAGTTCTGCCTCTTACGCGATCGGCCGTTGTCGCTCTGGTGGTTGGTGCGGCGACCTTGATTTCCATATCGCCGGGCGCGGCGCAGTCGCAGGACTGCAGCGCCGAGAGCAGCCTGAAATCGGTGCAGGCCGGCGGTCCCGTCGAATTGGCGTTCCGCAACGCTTCCACGGAACGCCGGCGCCTGTACTGGATCGATCCGAACGGCGATCGCAAATTCAACGGCCTGATCGAGGGCGGCAACCTGCTCCGGCAGACAACCTCTACCGGCCATTCCTGGGTCGTGACCGACGACGCGGAAAAATGCTTGTTTGCCCTCACCGCCACCGCCGATCCCGTCACCATCGATGTCGGCGGGGTCGCGTCCGCGCAGCTGGCGTCGCCGCCGCCCGGCGTACAGCAGCCGATCGCGGCAGCGCCGGTTGTCGCGCCACCTGCCTCGCCGCCGCCTCCGCCGGTCGTGCAGGCACCGGTCGCACCGCAGCTTCCGCCACCGCTCGTTGCAGCCGCAGCGCCGCAAGCCGCGATGGCCCAGCTGCCCCAGATTTCCCCGATCGAGCAATTCCAGCTCAGCGGTGTCTACCGCATCGCGCCGCGCGGCAATTCCGCTATCGCGCTCAATAGCCAGGCCTCCGGCACCATCGATGTCGCTGCCGTCAAGCCGGAATGGGACAGCGGCCAGTGGATGTTCGAAGCCGTGCCGGGCTCACCCTTCGTGCGGATCAAGAACCAGTGGAAGAAGACTTACCTCACCGACGTCGGCGGCAAATTGCGGGCGACCACGGCGCTCCCGGACGCCGACGAGGCGCATTGGAGTTTTGAGCCGGTGGACGGCACCACGTTCATCCAGTTCCGCAACCGCGAGACCGATCGCTTCCTGATCGCAGCCGGCGGCGCGCCGGCACTGGTCGATGATTACCGGCAGGATCAGGAAGCCTTCAGCCAGTGGCAGGTCAGTCCCGCCAGCCGTGCCGTCGTTGCGGCGGCGCCTCGCAACAGCGCCTACGATGCCGCCCTCTCCAATTGCCGCGAACTCGGCGGCTACTGGACCGGTTCATCCTGCCGCGCATCGGAGCGGTCCAGACCGCTGGTCTGTCCGCGCGGCTATGCGTGGTCGGAAGATTTTGGCGAATGCCAATGGGACGGCGGCAGCTGCCCGCCCTGGCAGATGGGGCCTGGCGGCCGTTGCATGACCGACCTCTCCTGCCGCGGCGGCGTCGTCGAGATCTCGCGTCGCGGCTATCCCGCCTGTTATTGCCCGGTCGGAATGGTCGCGTGGGGCGATTATCCAAGGCTGTCCTGCGTGCCCTCGATCGCGCGGATCGCGCCGCTGCTGTTGGGCACCGTTTTCGGTGTCGATCAAGGCCGTCCGCAGTTCGGGCAGATCTACGGCAACAAGCGGTTCTGCGGCCCCGGCAAGACCGGCACGCCGCCGAACTGCGTGGTGGCGCAGAGCTGTCCGCCGCCGCTGGTCGGCACGCCGCCGAATTGCACAGGGGCGGTGCAGGTCGGGCAGGGATGTCCTCCCGGCACCACCTACCGGATTGGGGGCAATATCGGCAAATGCGTGCCGGACAGAAACCCGGTGCCGACACCGGTGTCCACCGCAACTCCGGTCCCGACCCCGACGCCGATTGCGACGTCCACGCCCACGCCGGTGCCGACTGCAACACCGGTAATCGTTGCGACACCGACGCCCCTACCGACCGGCACCCCGAATCCGGTCTGTGCGATCGGGCAAACCAACGTCAACGGCGTTTGCACCAACCTCAACGCCTCGATCACCTGCACCGGCGGAAAAATCGAACAGGGCGTTTGCGGCTGTCCGGCCGGCACCACGCTCAGCGGCGGCGGCAGGAATTTTCAATGTGTGGCCTCGACAGCGCCGAAAGTATGCCCCGCAGGCACGTCAGGCCCCAATTGCGCGCCTGATGCCCCCTGCGATCCCCGCACCCAGACCGGCACGCCCGGCAAATGCGTGGAGAAGGTCATTCCCTGCGCCGGCGGGACCGTGGACCGTGGCTCTGGCACCTGTGCCTGTCCGACCGGCCTGCGGGCCGTGGACGGCGTCTGCACCCGTATGTCATGCAGCGACGGCGTCATGCTCGGCGATCAATGCCGCTGCAATAACCCGAACTGGGTCGCGCAGCGGACCTCGTTCTCCACTTTCGCCTGCGTGGGATCGACGACGGCGCAGTGTCCGTCCGACTCGACCGGGGTAGCGCCATCCTGCACCTGTAAAACGGGAACGAGCGGCCAACCTGGAAACTGCAAGCCGACATCGACGATCGCCGCGCCGAACACCAATCCTCGGCAATGCAGTGCGGGTGAAAATCCTCAGGCGGCAAACTGCCTGTGCCCGAACAGCATGAACATCGTCAACAACATCTGCACGGCGCCGACGACGATCAAGCCGAACACCAATCCACGCAGCTGCAGTGCGGGCGAGAATCCTCAGGCGGCGAATTGCCTGTGCCCGAACACGCTGAGCATCGTGAACGGGATATGCACGGCGCCGACGACGATCAAGCCGAACACCAATCCGCGGAGCTGCAGTGCAGGCGAAAATCCGCAGTCGGCGAATTGCCTGTGCCCGAGCACGATGAGCATCGTGAACGGGATCTGCACGGCGCCGACGGTCATCAAGCCGAACACCAATCCACGGAACTGCAACGCGGGCGAGAACCCGCAGTCGGCCAATTGCCTGTGCAAGGGGCCCTTGCAGATTGGTGCGAATGGAATCTGTAACCCGCCGTCCAATATCCGCCTCGCTCCGCCACCTCAGGCCTGTCCCGCAGGTACGACGGGCACGTTCCCGAACTGCGTGAAGCCGGCACCTCAGGCCTGTCCCGCAGGCACGACGGGCACGTTCCCGAACTGCGTGAAGCCGGCGCCCCAGGCCTGTCCCGCAGGCACGACGGGCACGTTCCCCAACTGCGTGAAGCCGGCACCCCAGGCCTGTCCCGCAGGCACGCCGGGCACGTTCCCCAACTGCGTGAAGCCGGCGCCTCAGGCCTGTCCCGCAGGCACGACGGGCACGTTCCCCAACTGCGTGCGGCCGCCCCCTCAGGTCTGTCCCGCAGGCACGACGGGCACGTTCCCGAACTGCGTGCGGCCGCCACCTCAGGGCTGTCCCGCAGGTACGACGGGCACATTCCCGAATTGCGTGCGGCCGCCGCCGCCGCCCCCGCCGAGGCCGGTAACGCCCCCGCCGGGCTGCGCGCCGCCGAAAAAGCTGAACGCGGCGGGACAGTGTCTC
>NZ_JAURXB010000288.1 GCF_030654605.1 Bradyrhizobium sp. | reverse complement strand
GGGGTTTGTCGGGGAAGCCAGGTTCGGGCTGATCAACCGATGGCGCTGGGGCGAGAAGGCCCTGCCCCGCTTCATCGACAAGAATGCGGCCCTGGCGTTGCCCGATGGGGCGCCGCTACCGGACGAATGGCCGGTGCCGCTGCTGAGGGTTCCCGCCGAGGAAGCCGGCCGCTGGCGGCAGGCAAACGGGCTGGGCACCGGTCCCGCCGTCGCACTGGCGCCGGGCTCGGTGGGCGCCTCCAAGCGCTGGACCTACTATCCGGAAGCTGCCCGGCTGCTGGCCGAACGCGGGCTGGATGTCTGGGTGGTCGGCGGCCCCGGCGAAAAGGCGTTGGCGACGGAGATCGTGGCCGCGGGCGGCCCTCGCGTCCGCGACCTCACCGGGTCGGATCTGCGCAACGGCATCCTGGCGATGGCGGCGGCCAGCGTCGCGATCTCGAACGATTCCGGGCTGATGCACATTGCGGCCGCGATCGGGACCCCGACCATGGGCATTTTCGGCCCCACCAGCCCCTATCACTGGGCGCCGCTGAACGGCCTCGCCGCGACCGTACAGACCAACACCGTGGTGCCCTGCCAGCCCTGTCATCGACCGGTCTGCACCATGAACGACCACCGCTGCATGCGCGACATTCCAGCCTCCGACGTGGTCGGGATCGCCGAGCGCGTGCTGGCCGAGGCGGTGGGGCCATGAGCAAGGTCGATTCAGCCCGTTCTGCGCTGCGGCCCGCCGCCTTCCTCGACCGCGACGGCGTGGTCAATCACGACGACGGCTATATGGGCACGCAGGACCGTATCCGCTGGATGCCGAACGCCGCGAAGGCGATCCGCCGGCTCAACGACGCCGGGTACTTTGTGTTCTTCTTCACCAATCAATCCGGCGTGGCGCGCGGCTTCTTTACCGAGGACGATGTCGGCAAGCTGCACGACTGGATGCTCGAAGAACTCGCGGCGCAAGGCGCACGGGTCGACGACGTCAGGTATTGCCCGCATCATCCGGCCGGAACCGTCGAGGGCTATCTCGAAGACCATCACTGGCGCAAACCGGCGCCCGGCATGATCCACGACCTGATGGCGCACTGGCCGGTGCGTCACGCCGGCAGTTTTGTCATCGGCGACCGCCCCACCGATATCGAGGCGGCGCAGGCCGCGGGGCTGCCGGGATTTCTGTTCGCGGGCGGCGATCTCGACGCCTTTGTCGCCGTCGTGATGGCTCAGACCAGCGTCCGGTAAACTTCCGCGATCCGGTTGGCTTCGGCATCGAGGCTGAATTTCTCCAGCACACGCGCGCGGCCGCGCTCGCCCATCGCCGCCGCCGCTGTGGGATCGCGCATCAGCGGCTCGAGTGCCTGCACCAGCGCATCGACGTCGCCTGTCGGCGTCAGCACGCCGGTGACGCCATCCTCGACCACGAATTCGGCCGCGCCCGCGCGCGACGCCACCAGCGCCGCGCCTGCCGACATCGCCTCGATCAGGGTCAGCCCAAAGCCCTCGTTGCGCGAGGTGAAGGCGTAGATCGTCAGCCGCTGGTACCAGCGCGGCACCTGCTCGATGTCAAGTTCGCCGGTGATGACGATGCGCGATTGCAGTCCGGCGGCCTCGATCCGTTTGCGCAAGCCCTCGGCAAACCCGGCCTGCTCCGACGTGATGGCGCCGACCATGACCGCGGCAAAATCGGGATAGCGCGGCAACAGCCGGCACATCGCCTCCACGAACACGTCGCTGCCCTTCTGCGCGCGGACCCGGCCGAAGCAGCCGATGGCGTAGTGGCCGGGCAACCCGGCTTCGGCGAATGCGGCGGCGCGATCGCGGGGTGGCGCGTAAGCGTCGGTATCGACGCCGTGCATGACGACCGTTGCTTCGCGCTTGAGAAACGATTTCGATATCTCGCTGGTGGCGATGATCGCGTCCATCCGTCGGATCAGCCAGCGCGTGATCCAGGTATGATGCCGCTGCGCAGCCGAGGTAAATACCAGCTTCAACGGCCAGCCGAGCGCACGCAGCAGCACGCCGACGATCATCTCGTTGTTGCGGCGTGCATGCCAGATCACGCCGGTGCGGCGGCGCCACAATCTCGCGAGGTCCGCAGGCCCGATGCGCGCGATGCCGTCGGGCGCGTCAGAACCGAGCCAGCCGGCGCGAAACAGTTTTGCCAGCTTCGGCGCCACCATGCGGTTGGTCGCGGTGACGCCGGAATAGCGCCTGTGCAGATTCGGCACGACCAGCTGCAGATTACCTGAGGAAATGTTCTCGATCGGCACTTCGGGCTCCGTTTCGCGCATTTCCTATACGCAACATTAAGCATAGTGACCAGTTGGCCTGCGCCGAAACCCACTCTTCACCGCGCCCCGGATAGCATCGCCCCAATAAACTGGGAGATGGGTGAGCTCATGACTGTGCTTGTCACCGGCGGCGCCGGCTATATCGGAAGTCATACGGTTCATGCGCTGGCGGAAGCCGGCGAAAGCGTCGTCGTGCTCGATAACCTCACGACCGGATTTTCCGCCTTCGTGCCCGAAGGCGTGCCGCTGTTCATCGGCGACGCCGGCGACGAGAACCTCGTCGAGGGCGTGATCGCGGCGCACGGCGTCAAGAGCATCATTCATTTCGCGGGCTCGGTGGTGGTGCCGGATTCGATGCGCGATCCGCTGGCCTATTACCGCAACAACACCATGACGACACGCAGCCTGTTGAATGCGGCGGTGAAGTGCGGCGTCAACCGCTTCATCTTTTCGTCGACCGCCGCGGTGTACGGCAATCCGGACCAGGTGCCGGTGCCCGAGAGCGCCCCGACCCGGCCGCTATCGCCTTACGGCTCGTCGAAGCTGATGACCGAAATCATGCTGCATGATGTCGCCTCCGCGCACGACATGAACTACGTCGTGCTGCGCTACTTCAATGTCGCGGGCGCCGACCCCCAGGCGCGGATCGGACTTGCCACCGTTGGTGCTACGCATCTGCTGAAGATCGCGGTCGAGGCGGCCACCGGACAGCGCGCCAAGGTCGATGTGTTCGGGACCGATTACCCGACGCCGGACGGCAGCTGCATCCGCGATTTCATTCACGTCAGCGACCTCGCGCAGGCGCACCTTGCGGCGCTGTCCTATCTGCGCGATGGCGGAACCTCGGCGACGCTGAACTGCGGCTACGGCCGCGGCTATTCGGTGCTGGAGACCATCGAGGCGGTGCGGCGCGTCTCCGGGCGCAATTTCGCGGTTCAGTATGCGCCGCGACGGCCCGGCGACATCATGACCATGATCGCGGACACCAGCCGCATCCGCTCGACCCTGGACTGGACCCCGCGATACGACGATCTCGACACCATCGCCGCCCACGCGCTGGCCTGGGAGGAGAAATCGTTCCGCGAGCGCCATGGCGAGCTGCGGCAGGCGGTTTCGGCCTAAAATCGGGTTCGGCGCAAGCCCTGATTTGGCTTGAAAAACCGGCATATAGCGGGCAAGGAGACGGACGTTTCGCAAGCCAACCCTGACACGCGGGCGGGAGCCTGCCAGCGCTGTCAATGGAACGCGGATGACCGAATTTCCCAGGAAAATCACTGACGATCCCTATGGCGCGGCGGCGCTGATTCGCCGCCTGATCACCGAACAGGGCCTGACCTACTGGCGGCGCTATCTGCTGGCCTTCGTCCTGATGGCGGTGTCGGCGGCGGCGACCGCGGGCTCGGCCTGGGTTCTCGGCGAGGTCATCAACAAGGCTTACGTCGACAAGGACGTGCGCGGCATCGCGCTGTTGTCCGGCCTCACCATCCTGATCTTCATCCTCAAGGGAGCGGCGACCTATGGCCACTCCGTGATTCTTTCGAAAATCTCCAACGCCATCCTCGCCAACAACCAGCGCCGGCTGTTCGCCAAGCTGATGAGCGAGAGCGTCGCATTCTACTCGGAGCGGCATTCGTCGGAATTTCTGGCGCGGCTGACCGCCGGCGCCGCCTCCGTCACCCAGGTTCTCAACCTCCTGATCAATGCGCTCGGCCGCGACCTCTTGCTGCTGATCGGGCTCGTCTGCGTCATGCTGATGCAGGATCCCTACATGGCGCTGTTCGGATTCCTGGTGGCGCCGCCGGCCATGCTGGTACTGCGCAAGCTGGTGAAGCGGATCAAGGGCCTCGCCCACAACCAGTTCACCGGCACCGCCGACATTCTCGAAACCATGCAGGAATCGCTGCAGGGTATCCGCACCGTCAAGGCCTTCACGCTCGAACAGACCATGCGCGAGCGGATCGACGCCAGCATCACGGCAGTCGAGCGCAACGCCAACAAGATGGCGCGGGTCTCGAATCGCTCGAGCCCGCTGATGGAGACGCTCGGCGGTTTCGCGGTGGCGGGCGGGCTGATGTATGGCGGCTACAGCGTGGTCGCGATGGGCGCCACGCCGGGCCAGTTCTTTTCGTTCCTGACCGCGTTCCTGATGGCCTACGAGCCGGCCAAACGTCTGGCCCGGCTCAACATCGAGCTGAACAGCAACCTGATCGGCGCCCGGAAATTGCTGGAGATCGTCGACAGCCCGTCCAGCGAGCCCATCGACGACGACAAGCCGGCGCTGAAGCTGGTCGATGCGCGGGTCGAGTTTCGCGACGTGACGTTCGCCTACCGTCCGGACGAGCTTGTGCTCAACCGCATGAGCTTCGTCGCCGAGCCCGGCAAGATGACCGCGCTGGTCGGCCCCTCCGGCGGCGGAAAATCCACCGTGCTGGCGCTGCTGCTGCGGCTCTATGAAGTTGATGACGGCGACGTCCTGATCGACGGGCAGACGGTTTCCGCGGTGTCGCGCAAGTCGCTGCGCCAGCAGACCGCCTATGTCGGGCAGGACGTCTATCTGTTCCGCGACTCGATCGGCGCCAACATCGCGTTCGGCAAGGTCGGCGCGACGCAGGACGAGATCGAGGCCGCCGCGAGGGCCGCCTGCGCGCATGAATTCATCATGGGATTTCCGCTCGGCTACGACACCCCGGTGGGCGAGCACGGCACGCAATTGTCCGGCGGCCAGCGCCAGCGCATCGCGGTGGCCCGCGCGCTGATCAAGAATGCGCCGATCATTCTGCTCGACGAAGCGACCGCCGCGCTGGATTCGGAATCCGAAAAGCAGGTGCAGGAAGCGATCGAGCATCTCTGCCAGAACCGCACCACCATCGTTATCGCCCACCGGTTGCACACCATCATGCATGCCGACGCCATCCTGGTGGTCGAGGGCGGGGAGATCGTCGAGCGCGGCCGGCATGACGACCTGTTGCGCCGCGGCGGACGCTACGCGTCGTTCTTCCGCCTGCAGCACCGCGATGCGGGGCCGCTGACGCTGGCGCCGGTCACCGCAACCGCGTAAAGCTGCATCCTGTCCCCGTTTCCGCCCCTGAACCCGCCGAGACCGTCATGAACGCCACATCCTACGTCATTCCCGCTCCCCCGCAGCCCGCGCTTCCCGTGGTCGGCGAACAGAAAACCTATCCGGTCCGCCGCATCTGGTGCGTCGGCCGCAACTATCTCGAGCACATCCGCGAGATGGGCAATGACGAGCGGGCGCCGCCGTTCTTTTTCGCCAAGCATGCCGACATGCTGGTGCCGGACGGCGCCACCATCCCCTATCCGCCGCTGACCAAGGATCTGCACCACGAGGTCGAACTGATCGTCGCGATGAAGAGCGGCGGCCTCAATATTCCCGCCGACAAGGCCCTCGACCACGTCTACGGCTACGGCGTCGGCATCGACCTCACCCGCCGCGACCTGCAGATCGCCTCGCGCAAGAAGGAGCGGCCGTGGGAAGTCGGCAAATCCTTCGACTATTCCGCGCCCTGCTCGGCGCTGCAGCCCGCCGCGAAGATCGGCCATCCCTCCAAGGGCAAGATCTGGCTCACCGTCAACGGCACCGAAACCCAGAAGGGCGACCTCACCGAGCTGATCTGGAATGTGCCCGAGATCATCTGGCAGCTCTCGCAGCAGGTCGCGCTCGAAGCCGGCGACATCATCATGACGGGCACGCCGGCCGGCGTCTCCCAGCTCAAGCCGGGCGACAAGATCGAATGCGGGGTCGACGGCGTCGGCATCCTGAAGGTGGCGATCGGCCCGCCCGCGGCATAAACCGCATTTCGCCAAAACCGCGAAATCAGGGCTCCGGACCCGCTCCGGAGCCCTTTTTTGCGTCCGGATTTTGGCATTTCTCAGTAGAACTACGTAGTAATTCGCAATTCGTTAACCATACCCAGATTACCTATGGCTGGCCGCCACAACGCTCGCGCTGGAGCCGCCAATGCCCCCCGACTGGAACGCCATCCGCCTCGATGTGATCGGGATCGACGAGCCGATGCGGGCGACGCTGCGCGAGATGCGGCCGTTCTTCGCCAAGGCCCTGCCCGGCATTCTGGCCCGATTTTACGACAAGGTCCGTCAGTACGACCCCTCCTCCGGCATCTTCAGGGACGGAGCGGTGCAGGAGGCCATCCGCCTGCAGCTGCAGCATTGGGACCTGATCGGCGCGGCCGAATTCGGCCTTCCCTATTTCAGCTCGGTCGCGCGTTTGAGCGAGTTTCATCAGCGCGCCGGCGTCGCGCCGCAATGGTACGTCGGCTGCCGCCTGATGTTCATCGCCGACCAGTTGACGAAGGCGGTGGCGGCCGAGGTGGAGCTGCCGCATTATGGACGGGCCGCGCAGGCCGCCGCGCGCGACAAGCGGGCATTGATGCAGAACGCCATCGCCAAGGCCGTGATGCTGGACACCGAAAACGTGGTCGCGGTCTATTTCGGATCCAACCGCCAGATCCGCAAGGACGCGATTGCCGATGCCAGCGCCCGGTTCCGCGCCATCACCACCTCGCTGTCGGCGGCATCGGGCGAGCTGGAGAGCACCGCGCGCGCGCTGAGCGACAATGCCGGCAACACCACGCGGCTCGCCACCGTGGTCGCCAATGCCTCCGAGGACGCCTCCAGCAACGTGCAGTCGGTGGCGTCGGCGACGGAAGAACTGGCCGGCTCGGTGCGCGAGATCTCGGCGCAGGTCCAGCAATCCAACCGCATCGCCTTGAGCGCCGTGCAGCAGGCCGACGAGACCGACGCGCGCATCAACGCGCTGTCGCAGGCCGCCAGCCGGATCGGCGACGTCGTCAAGCTGATCACCTCGGTGGCCGAGCAGACCAACCTCCTCGCGCTCAACGCCACGATCGAGGCGGCCCGCGCCGGCGACGCTGGCCGCGGCTTCGCCGTGGTGGCACAGGAGGTCAAGGCGCTCGCCAGCCAGACCGCAAAGGCCACCGACGAGATCAGCACCCAGATCGCAGGCATGCAGACCGCGACC
>NZ_JAURXB010000278.1 GCF_030654605.1 Bradyrhizobium sp. | reverse complement strand
TGTCGGAGTTCGACGATTTCCTCGGGGGTGCCCTTGGGAACCAGTATCCCGTTCCAAAATCCGACCTCGTGGTTCGGTATGCCCGCCTGCTCCAGCGTGGGAACGTCAGGAAATTCCGCTGCGCGCGCTTTATCGGCGATTGCCAGCATACGAAGCTTCCCGTCTCGCACGAGCGGGGCGACGATCGGAAGGGTGAGATGCAGAATCTGGGTATGGCCGGCAACCGTCGAGGCAACGGCCGGAGGTCCCCCCTGGAACGGGACGTGCACGACGTCGAGCCCGAGCGTCTGCTTGAAGAGCCGCTCGCTTGCCAGGTATGGCGAAGAACCATAACCAGGCGAAGCGTAATTAAACTTGCCGGGGCTCGCCTTCACCAGGGCGGCGAGTTCGTTCATGGTAGTTGCGACCACCGACGGATTGACCGAAATCGTTTCGGGCGCCGCTATCAATAGCGTGATCGGCACAAAGCTGTCAGGGACCTCATAAGTGAGTTTCTCGCCGATCGCAGGCTGAACGACGAAGTTCTGATTGACGATCACCATCGTGCAGCCGTCAGGCAACGCTCTGGCGGCCGCCGCTGTGCCGATCATTCCGCCGGCCCCGGGCAGATTCTCGACATAAAACCGGCCGCCAGCCTCGGAAAGCCTTTGCGCCAGAATTCGCGCGACCACGTCGTCGGGCGATCCGGGCGGGTATGATACAATAAGCCTGACAGGCTGCGAGCATTCGGCCCCGGCCGGCTGCGCCAAGGCAAACGACACGACGGCCATCGTAGCCAGCCCAAAAACCAGCGACCGTATTGGACTTTTCATCGCGATCTCCCGGAAGGCCGGCAAACGGGCCGTTGTTGTCTCAGCAAGGTTCCGGGAGGCTAGACGGCCGGTGCAGCCGTCGTAAGCCGCAGGATTGCGGTACCCCGCCGCAGAAGTGCATAATCGCGCAATGTTCGACTGGAATGATCTGAAGTATTTTCTGGCTGTCGCCCGGCACCGCAGTACGATCGCCGCCGGGAAATCGCTGGGCCTAAGTCAATCGACGGTGCAAAGACGCTTGAGCGAACTGGAGCGCGCGATCGGGCAGCCCCTGGTGAAGCGCCACCCGTCTGGCTATCGCCTGACGAAATTCGGCGAGGAGCTATTGCCTCACGCCGAGCGTATCGAAGCTGCGGTGACCGACTTCGGGCGCCGAGTGAACGATGAGGCCCACGACCTTACCGGCGTGATCCGGGTGACCTGCCCGGAGCCGATCATCGGTCGCATGACCAAATCCTCGCTCATCGAACGCTTCCAGGTCCGCCATCCCGAGCTTCGGATTGAATTCGTAACGAGCGACCGCTACCTCGACTTGTCGAAGGGCGAGGCCGATGTCGCCTTCCGGTCCGGCGATACCGACGACGAACTTGTCGGCCGCAAGGTCGCGGATTCGATATGGGCTGTTTACGGGAGTCGGGGTTACGTCGAACAGCATGGCAAGCCCGAAACGGTGAATGATCTGCCAACCCATCAACTTGTCGGCTTCGATGAAACGCTGAGCACGCACCGCGCATCGGTTTGGCTCCGGGACGTGGCGCCGGACGCCAAGATGGCGGCACGCACCAACAGTGTCCTGGGTCTGATCTATGCGGTGAAGTCCGGCATAGGCCTTGGGCCGCTTCCTGCGTCTCTCGGTGACGCCGAACAGGATCTCGTGCGCGTACTCGGGCCAATTTCGGAGCTGTCGCGGAGTTGGCGTCTGTTGACCCACCCGGACCTTCGGCGTGTCCCACGCATCGCGGCGTTCTTCGACTTCATCCTTGCAGAACGCGAGTTGGTTAAATCCATTCTGGCCTGAAGATCGGAAGGAAAGTGGCGGAACGACGCCTCAGCTCACATCAAACAATCCGCGCCGCCATCAAGCGGCGGCGCCGGCCGAAGACGCGCCATTCCCAGGCTGCGATAGAACCCCGTCAGTTCAGGCCGGAGCCGCCCGCCACGATTCTCTCGTTCAGTTTCTGGTCCACGATCTCGACCGTGCGGTCGATCTCGGCATTGGCCATGCCGAGCTGGTGCGAGATCAACTTCACCAGCAGGTCGACGCGTTCGATGAAGGGCGCGCCGCTGGCGACCGCCCGGGCCGCCGATGAGGGTTTCAGCAGGCTTTCCGCCGCCTTGGCATATTTCCCGAACGGAACCTGATCCTGGGGGTCGGCCCCGAGGCGCCGGGCGACCGCGTCGACATGATCATAAATCGCCTGCGAGAGTTTCAGATCGCCGTGCACGGCGTCGCGGATCGACCGCGGCTCGTTCGGCGTGATGCAGCGATAATTCCCGGTCAGCAGCATCGACCATTTGGCCAGCGGAACGAACAGCGAATCGAACACCTTGAGCTTCACCGGAACGTCATGGCCATCCAGCGTCACCGCGTCGATGTCCGCTTCCAGCTCGCGCAGCAGCTTGTTGTGTTGCTCATCGGCGAATATCGATGCCTTGAAGTTGGTCGGCAGGCCGACATGGAGCACGTTCGCCGCCTCTTCCGGCGGACGGAAGGCTTGCGGATCGGGCGAGCAGAGCGAAACCAGTCCCGGCTTGAAGCGCTCCCACACCTGCGCATTGGTGTAGGCCTCTTCCAGGTCCATGTCCGCCAGCGCCGGGATCCGCTTGAGATAGGGCAAGGGCGGCATGTTCATGATGGAAAGACACGGCAGCCCCGCGGCTGCGATTTTGACCATCAGGACGCGGACCGTGTGGTTGGTGTATTGCGGCTCCTGCATGGCAAGCGCCACCATGTCGTAACGGGAGATGTCGACGTTGCCGGGCTCGGTCGCGTCCAGCTTCCCCGGCAGGTCGCGTGAAAAAATCGCCCGGTGCACCGCCTCGTCGCGCAGCTTGATGCGAACTTCCGTACCGTCGCGATTGATCAGTTCGGCCGTCTTCTTCCGGCAAACCAGCGTCACGTTGTGACCCGCCATCAAAAGCTTGGTCCCCAGCAGGGAGCCATACGAGGCTCCCAGGATCAGAATGTTGCGCGCCATGCTCTCCCTTCCACAGATTACGTTCGAATCTTTTTGACGTCCCACCCAAGCCCTTGAACAAGCTCCGTTATGGATCCGTGTCGGCGGAGCAACGGAGCAAGCCAGGCCCTGAATCACGGCACCACACGGGAGCAGTCCCTTCCGGCCAGGCGCCGCCGTGTTATCGCAATTTTGCTGGCATTACAAATACCAGTTTTGACCTTCCCCTCCCCGGCGGCCATCACTCCCGATGGCGTTGCCGAACAAGATAACTCTCAATCACAGGTCGTGATGATTAACGGTCGGTACTTTCCTGCTGTGCTGGGCAAAGTGAGTTGGATGGCGAGAGGCGCTGCCGGAATCTGCAGCCGCAAGGGCGCGTCGCGCCCTCTTTGCCAGGCGCGCGCGCGGATCGTAGGGTGAATTGCCCAAGCCCCGAAAGCAACCCTACGCGCCGCTGCAACGATCAGCGCTCTTTTTACAAGCAGGAGAAAACAAGACATGGCAGGCATCCTCGATCGCAAGGTGGCGCTGGTCACCGGTGGCGCCTCCGGCATCGGACGGGCGACCGCGCTGGCGATGGCGCGCGAAGGCGCGCGCGTGGCGGTGGCCGACCGCACCGAGGAGAGTGCGGCTGCAACCGTCGCCCTGATCAACGCGGCCGGCGGCCAGGCGATTGCGATCGGCGGCGACGTCACCAACGAAGGCCGGGTCGCCGCGATGGTGGCGCGCACGGTGGCCGCCTACGGGCGGATCGATTGCGCGTTCAACAATGCCGGTGTCGCCCCTGGCGCCGTCGGCCCCGGCCGCCAGCGCATGCACGAACTCGGCCAGGCCTCGTTCGACACGATGCTGGCGATCAACCTCACCGGCGTCTTCCTCTGCATGAAGCACGAGATTGCGCAGATGCTGGCACAGGGCGGCGGCGGCGCCATCGTCAACACCGCCTCGATCGCCGGCCTGATCGGTCTGGCGACCTCAGGGCATTATGTGGCGGCCAAGCACGGCGTGGTCGGACTGACCAAGACCGCGGCGATCGAATACGCGCAGGACGGCATCCGCGTGAACTGCGTCAATCCCGGCTATGTCACCACCCCGATGACCGAGGAAGTGGTGCAAACGCGCCTCGATGCCGTGATGGCCAAGGTACCGATGAACCGCATGGGCGTGCCCGAGGAGATCGCGGAGGCCGTGGTCTGGATGTGTTCCGACAAGGCGTCGTTCATGACGGGCGCCGCGCAGGTAGTCGACGGCGGATATTACGCGGCGTAGAGACTCTTCTCCCCTCCTCCCGCGAAGCGGTGGGGAGGGAGAGGAGCGAAGAATATCGCCGAGCTGAATAACAGCCAATACATGTTCGTGTTGGCGGCGGAGAACTCAGCCCTTCACCGTGACCGCGCGTCCGATCACCGGACGCGCCGCGACCGGCGGATTGGCGGTCTGCGCCGCGAGTTCGCCGATCAGGCGATCGACGTCGGCCGCGATGCTGTCGGGCGCCTGGATCACCAGCCGCTCCAGCGCCCAGCGGTACGACGAAATCCGCCGCTCCAGGCTTTGCTGCACCCACTGCACGATCAGCCCGTTCTCTTCCATGCGCGCGACCGCGTCGTCGCGCTCGCGCGGCGACAGGTCCGAAATCAGCCTGAGGCTGGCGTTGCGCTTGCGGTCGAGTTCGAGCACGCGCGCGGCGGCGGAGAAGAACGGCTCGAAGCGGGTGATGTCGTTGCGCACGTCCTCCATCAGGACGGCGTAGCGCGAGGTGTGCGAGCGGTGCGGCTCGTCGATCAGCAGCCGTCCATAGGCGGTGCGGTCGAACACGACCGTCTGACGCCACGGCGAAGGCAGCGGCTTGTAATCGCCGAACACGCTCTTCCAGGCGGGGCGCGAATGCGGCGGCTCGATCAGGGGATAGGCATAGTCCCGCAGCTGTCGTTCGGCGTCGGTGAGCTGGAATTGCGACGACTTGAGCCCGACGCTTCCCGTCACCTCGGCGCCGAGCCAGCGGTGCATGTCGTCGTTCTTCACATCATCGCGGGTGCGGCCGAAGTCGCCGCCGCTGCAGCCCCCGAGCGCGGCGCCGAGCAGCAACAGCATCAGAAGCGGCGACAGGCGCCGGGCCTGCGGGGTCCGGATCGAAAGAAGCGTCTCCGGCATGTTGAAATGTCCCGGTTGGAATTTCCTGGGATCAGCGTCGACGGCGGCGTTTGCCGGGAGCGGCCGTGCCCTCTTCCGGTCCGCTGCCACCGCTGGTTTCATCGGGGTTGCGCTCGATCCGGATGGCGGGAAGGATCAGGATGGTTGCCGTGCCCATGCGTGCAGCGCCATCGATGGTTGAGCCCAGCCGCCGCGAAGCCGCATCCGCCGGAAATTCAATGATGGTGCCCATGTTCAACTCTCTCTGGTTGCCGCCTGGCACGATCTCGCCGGCGACATGCCAGCATTAAAATCAGGACGTGGTTAACGGCATCTTAATTTTCGGGCGCGTCCGCCCGCGGCTGCGACAGACCGTTGCCGAATGAATACGTCGAGTGCCGGCGTAACCCTTCACAGGTTGTTTTCCTTAACGAGCTGTAAACGCAACCGTCCTAATCTGGACCAAGCATTACTCAGTCGCGTACCCCTGACATGATCACACCTCCATTCTTTCCGGGCTTCGACGGGTTGATGTCGCTCTCCCGTCGCGAGGGCGTCGATATCCGCCCCACGCTGCTGCGCGTGCTGACCGACCTCTACGTTCAGACCCCGGTACACAGCGACCACGAAGCGCGGCAGTTCGTCGAACTGACTTCCCGCCTGATCGATGAGGTCGACGACACCACGCGCGCGGCGGTACGGGCGCGGCTCTCGATCTATCCGGCCACGCCGCCCGAGGTCCTGAAGCAGCTCGGGCTGAGGCCGCAGCATCCCGACTTGCGCGTGCCGCTCGCCAGCGAAATTCCCGCAGACCCTGCCGCGGCACCGACGGTCAGGCCACCGACCGAAGCGCAAATGCGGATGGCGTCGAACCTGTCGATGCAGCCAAAGGACGCCGCCGAGATCAACGACCTGTTTTTCGCGGCCAGCGCCAGCGAGCGCACGCAGATCCTGCATAATCTGGCGGAAACCCCGCTACGGGCTTCGGCGCGGATTCCCGCCTTCCGCGCGGCGCGCGCGGTCGAGACGCTGGAGATGGCCGCCTGGGTTGGCGATATCGAAAACTTCACGCTGGAACTCGGTGAAACCCTGATCCTGCCGTCGCGCGTGGCCGCCCAGGTGGTTGGCGATCCCGGCGGCGAGCCGCTGGCCTGCGCAGCCCGGGCGCTGGACATGCCGGGGCCCGTGTTCCAGCGCGTGACGCTGTTTCTCAATCCGGAATTCGCCTCGGTAAATTACGTCTACCGGCTGTCGCGCCTCTATGACCGCCTCAGCGAACGCTCCGCCCTGATCATGCTGGCCGCCTGGCGCGGCTCGACCATGGCGGTGACCCGCGCCAAGTATCGGCCGGCCCTTTACGACGACGAACGCCAGCGCGCGCGGTCGGCGCCGGGCCAGACGCGTCCTGCGATGCAGCCCGGCGTTGCCGTGGTGCCGCGAACCGGATCCCAGGGTTCGGGGCGCTAGCCCCGCGCCAGATCGAGAAAATGTCGCCCTGCCCGGTCCTCGGTCTCGACCACCCAGGCGTCCGGATCGAACTTGATTTCCCTGACCAGGCGCTCTTCCACCGAGGTTTCCGGCACCGGTTGCGGCGACATCGGCGTGAAGATGCGCTCGATCGGCCGGCTGTCGTCATACACCGTCTGCGGCGCCGGCACGTACAGCATCGCGTTGCCGTCGAGCGTCGCGACCTTGACGAAAACCGCGCCGGCTTCTTCCGCGCCGCGCCGGCGCACCGCGCCGAACACACCCGCGGTCTGGCAGCGGCGCAGATAGGCCGCCACCCATATGGCTGATTTCAATCGCATCGGCTGACGATATAGGCCAGCGCCTTAACCGAAGCTAGTCGACCGGCCGACCAATCATCGCGGTGAGTTCGCGCAGCAGCTTGTCGGACACCTGCCCGGTCACCGGGAGCTTGCGCTCGCGCTCGAACTTCTGGATCGCGGCCTGGGTGTCGGAGCCGACCGTGCCGGTCGGCTTCAGCTGCCCGTAGCCATATTCGGTCAGCGTGCGCTGTACCGCCGCCACGCGGCGCGCGGCCGGGGTTTGATTGGCGATGGTCTCGTGGCGGGAGGCAGCCGGGATCGGCGCCGGCGGTCGCGCGATATTGGAGGGCGTGGCTTGCGGAGCTGCCGTCACCTTGACCAGATTGGTCATCGGGTCGCTTTTGGGATCGGCGCTCTTCAGCTCGATGACCCTTGGCTCCGATGCCACGGGATCCGCAACGCGTGCCGCCGCTTCCACCGGGCGTGGACGCGGCAACGGACTGGCGGGTACCACCGCCGCCGCCGGCATTCTGGTCACCGTGCCGAACATCGGCGAGGGATGGCGTCCGGCCTGCAGAAACAGCGCGTTGGCGATGATGGCGCTGACCGCGGCAAACGCCAGCAGGCCCGCCACCATGTCTTTCGGGCTGTGCAGCAGGATGCGCATCACAAGGCCCCGCTCCGTCTCCGCTGCCACGGCAGCCGCCCGCGCGCCGCGACGGCGGCGCGGCATGTCGTCGTCATCTCTATTTCTAGGCACTTTTCTTCACCTGATGGGATTGCTCTGGGGTGGTGGATCGTACCGCCGGCGTGAGCGTTGCGATATTGCTGGATGTCTGCTCCGCCTTCGGCGTGAAAGCCAGCGGCAATGCGACGGTCACGGTGGTGCCTTCGTCGAGTCTGCTCTGAACGTTGATCTCGCCGGCATGCAGGGCGACCAGGCTTTTCACGATCGACAGCCCGAGGCCGGTGCCTTCATGCCGCCGCTGATAGGTCTTGCCGGCCTGGAAGAAGGGATTGCCGATCCGCTTCAGGTCGTCGGCCGAGATGCCGACGCCGGTGTCGGAGACGCGCAGCACCAGCCGCGATCCCTCGACGCCTGCGGACACCGTCACGGAGCCGCCGCGCTCGGTAAACTTGATGGCATTGGCGACCAAATTCAGCACGATCTGCTTGAACGCGCGGGGATCGCCGGTCATGACAGGCAGATCGTCCGGCGCGCGGGTGACGAGATCGATGGCGTTTTCCCGCGCCTTCAGCGCCAGCAGGTTGCAGCAATTGATCAAGGCCGCGCGCGGCGCGAACGGCTCCGGCGAAATCTCGAAATTGCCCGACTCCATCTTGGACATGTCGAGAATGCCGTTGACGACCGACAGCAGATGCTGACCGGAATCATTGATCAGCTGGGCATATTCCTTGCGCCTGATGGCATCGATCATCAGCACGTCTTCCTGAACGATCATCTCGGAGAATCCGATGATGGCGTTGAGCGGCGTGCGCAGCTCGTGGCTCATGGTGGCGAGGAAGCGGGTCTTCGACGCATCGGCCTGCTCGGCGGCGGTGCGCGCGAGGTCGAGCGCCTGCTCCTGGATCTTGCGGTCGGTGACGTCGCGCATCACGGCGACGACCTCGGCGTCCGACCAGACCGCGGTTTCCGACGCCTGCTCGAGCGGCCGGCAGCGCATTTCGACCCAGATGAAGTCGACCTGACTATTCTGGCCCCGCGCGGCGCGCGGCACTTCCCGCCGCAGGCGAAATTCGACGCTGCGCGCCTCGCCTCCGCGCGCCGCATCCGATAGCGCGGTGAGATAGGCAGGACGATCGGCGACGTGGACGCGGTCGAACAGGCCATGGCCCAGCAGCCGCGATACCGGCGCTCCCAGCATCGCTTCCACCGCTGGCGAAATGAACTGCACGGCGCCGTTGCGGTGATGCCGTGAAATAACGTCGCTCATGTTGCGCGCCAGCAGGCGATAGCGATCTTCCTCGACATTGAGCAGCGCCGCGCTGGTGCGCGCCAGCGACTCGGCGCCGAAGGCAAGCCCGGCCGCGTAAAGCGTCGCCGATGCCACGCCGAACGCCATGAAGACGCCGCGCGAGACCGAATTGGCATCCGGATGCGGCAGCAGGTCGAAATGCCCGAACGCGATCAGCGCCGCGGTGCATCCCAGCGTCAGCGCGCAGGCGAACGCCACCACGCGGCGCGATGCCGAGAGCGCGGCCTCCAGCGGTACCACCACCAGCCAGATCGCGGCAAAGGACTCGATGCCGCCGGTGGTCATCGCCACCGTCATGACGAGACCAGTCAGCGCCAGCGACGACAGCACATGCGCGCCTTCGTAGCGGCCAGTGCGCGACAGAAACCATGACAGCAGGATCGGCGCGATCAGCCAGGCGAATCCCGCGACCTCAAGCGCCGTGGGCGCGCCGCGCATCGCGAGGTAAACCGGGAACGCCGCGAAGGCCGCCAGGCTGCCGAGCAGCCTTGGGGCCATGAACGCGCGATGGCGCGCACGCGTCAGCGCATCGTATCGCGCGGACGGATGCAGCAACGCGTCGAGGCAATCGCGGATGATATTCAAAACTGTCACGTCTCTCGCGCTTCGGCTTGTTCGTTTTGCAGGTTCGACTTGAAGTTGGACTTGAAGTTGGACTTGCAGACGCGCCGGAACGCCCCCTTTATCGTTGCCTCAACCTGTCAGAGCGAACTTAAGCGAACGCTAAGGCTCGCGCGCCTGCGGCCGAAGTCCGTGCCTGCACGGGGTTTCGCCTGTCTTGCAGCGGCTCATTCGATGCAAATGGTGAACGGAGGGTTTCCGTAACCGGCCGGGTATGGTTTCGAAAGTGTGGATGCAACCGGGCAGCCTGTTTTCCGCCGGAACCGATCATCAATCGAAAATTTACGCCGAATCGAATGAGTCGGACTTTTCGCGAATTTTCGGCGTTTTAGGCTCAATGCGAACACTTGCGATTTATCGACGGCTGTTAGTCAGGGATCGATTGCGAGAACGAACGCAACGGTTGCGAGGCGCTTCGCGGGCTTTCGCGATGGATCACAACCCGAACCAAAAGAGACGACCGGGGTCGCGAGATGTTTTTTCTGCTTCGCATGGCATTCTGGCTCGGGCTGGTGCTCGTGCTCTTGCCCAGAGAGAAGACGCCTGAATCGGACAAGCTTCCGCAACTCGGCGCGTCGGAAGCCGTGTCGGCCGCCACCGCGGCGGTGTCGGACATGAGCCAGTTCTGCAAGCGCCAACCCGCCGCCTGCGAAGTGGGCGGCCAGGCCGCCACCGTGATCGGCCAGCGGGCCCAGGAGGGCGCGCGCAAGCTTTATCACATCATCACCGACAAGACCGACAACAAGACCGAGAAGACCGACAAGAAGGCGGCCGACAAGAAGGTACCAGACCATACCGGCTCGATCGGCGGCACCGACGACGACGCCGACGCCGACGCTTCGCTGCCGCAGGCGGCGCCGCACGACACGCTGACGCCGGAAGACATGGTGGCGGGGTGGCGTGGCCCTGCCCTGAGCGCGAATTAAGCAAGCGAATTAGGCCCGGAACAGTATCGCTTTCGCACGCCCGCAATCCTATATAGTGCGCTGGGATTGAGCGCGGGACACGATGACGATCGACGAAATCAGGGACAATTTTGCGCTGCTGGAAGATTGGGACGACCGCTACCGGTACGTCATCGAACTCGGCCGCACGCTTGATCCGATGCCGGAAGCCGAGCATTCCGCCGCCAACAAGGTGCTGGGCTGCGCCAGCCAGGTCTGGCTCTCGAAACAGATCGACCGCGAGGGCGGCGAACCCCAGCTGAACTATCTCGGCGACAGCGATGCGCATATCGTGCGCGGACTGATCGCGATCCTGTTGACGCTGTATTCCGGCCGCACCCCGCAGCACATCCTTGCCACCGATGCGCTGGCGCTGTTCGACGAGCTCGGATTTCGCGAACACCTGACGCCGCAGCGCTCCAACGGCCTGCGTTCCATGGTCGAGCGCATTCGCTCCGACGCCCGCGAGGCGCTGGCAACGGCGTCCTGATTCCTCGTCATTGCGAGGAGCGCTTGCGACGAAGCAATCCACTCCTTCTTTATGCCGCAGCAATGGATTGCTTCGCTGCGCTCGCAATGACGTTGATAGACCGATTGCTCTACTTCCGCCGCCGGCGCTGCTGGCCGAGCCCCATTTTCTTGGCGAGCGCCGAACGCGCCACCGCATAATTCGGCGCCACCATCGGGTAGTCGGCCGGCAGGCCCCATTTGTCCCGGTACTGCTCCGGCGTCATATTGTACTGGGTGCGCAAATGCCGTTTCAGCGACTTGAAGCGCTTGCCGTCCTCGAGGCAGACCAGATAGTCGGGCGTCATCGATTTCTTGAGGGACACCGCGGGTTTGGCAGGTTCCAGCGGCGCTTCACTCCGGCCGGTCGAAACCCGCTGCAAGGCGGCATGAACCTGGCTGATCAGGCCCGGGATTTCGGAGGCCGGCGTCGGATTATGGCTGAGATAGGCCGACACGATTTCAGCCGTCAGGTCGATGAAACTTTTTCCGGCGCTGTCGGTCATGCCCAAACCTTCCAGAAATCGCAATCGAACAGGGATCCCGCAGGATCGAAAGTATCCCGAAGCAATACGTGGTTCGGAATGTTGTACTTCTTGTCGAATATGAGCGGATTACTGCTGGCGTGACAAGAACGGCAGCGCTTTATTTTCGATTGGCTTCGCCGCAAGTACAGGCCGCTCAGGAGCGGTGATCGAGATGCGAGCGCAGTTCGTCGATCGACGCGAACCGCATCATGCCTTCGGGCATTTGCGCCTCGATCGAGCCATCGGAATACAGCGAATAGGCCATGCCATCGACGACGCCCGATTTGAGAACCGTGACCTGCGCGGGGTCGTCGTTTCGCACCGCCGGCGGGTAACGCTCCGCGCTGGCCGTGGCGGGATCCGGTTCGGCAAAGGTCGACGGCGTGCGGCCGGCGCGACGCGGCGGCGGAATGTCGCCCCGCGAACGTTCCGGCTTCGGCCAGGCGTCGTCGAATGACGCGGGCGGCGTTTCCGGTGATTCGTGAACCGGCGGCGGGGCCGCGGGTTCGGGATGAGGAACGCCCATCGAAGGATCCGTTCGCGCCTGGGCGCGCTCGCGCTCCTTGCGCGACGACGATGAGAACAACAGGTTGCGCTTCGGCTTGACCGCCGGCGCGGGCTCGGTTTCGGCGGGCGCCAGCGGGCTATCTTCCGGTGCGCGCTCGCGGGGGGCGGCCTCCGCATGCCTTGGCGGCGGCGAGGGCGCCGAGGACCGCGCCGCCGGTTCCGCATGGCCGGCATTTTCCGATCCGGCCTGCTCGCGGCTGAAGAAACCGCTATCTTCGGCGGCCTGATTGCGGGCAGCGGCGCCTGCCGGCACAGATTGTGACGGACTTTCGGCGTGGGATCCTGCCGTGGCGCCCGCAGACCCCAGCCGCCGCGCGATATTTTTCAGCTCCCTGACTGCCATCCAGAGGCCGATCAGCAGCATCCCGGTACACGCGGATACGGTACCGGCGACGATCAGGGTATTGCCCAAACTGAATTCGTTGATCTGGATTCCGAACCCGATCGCCACCAGGCCAGCCAAAAGCAAGCCAACCCCGGCCAGCAACAACACGACGACCCACATCGAATTCACCCCTTGGCCGCGCCCGAAATACTCGCCAGCCGCCAACGCCACGATACCGTCATATTGTGCGCACCGCCAACCGACAATTATAGGTCGATCCCTGCGAAAATCGGCCCGCTACCCGACCGAGGCAGCGATTTCGGCTCTACGAAAGTCTGGAGCCCGCCGGCGAATGCTGCATCGCATCAGGGAAATTACGCCACAATTCCCAATTACTTGGAAAGGGAACTGCGCTATATGGATGCCGGGGAATAGAGGCTCAAAGCGCCAAACAACAGCTGAGCCGCACGGGGACACCGGGTTACCAATAGTCATGTCATCCATCACTGCTTCGGCCATCGATACGCCCGCTCGGCGATCGGTGGAACGGACTTGCGACGATCTCGCCCTCGCGGCGCTGGCGGCGATCGGATTGATCGCGAGCCTGACATTTCGGGATTATGGCTTGGGCTGGGACGACTACACCCACGCCGAGTATGCCGATCTGTTGCTGCGCATGTACGGGTCCGGCTTCAAGGATACCGCCGCGCTGTCGTTCGCCAATCTCTACATGTATGGCGGCGGCTTCGACATGGTCGCAGCATTGCTGCACAAGATCATCCCGCTGGAGCTGTTCGAAACCCGCCGACTGCTCGGCGCCATCGTCGGCCTGATCGGTCTTGGCGTGACGTGGCGGCTTGGCCGCCGGGTCGGCGGTCCGCTCGGCGGACTGACAACGCTGCTTCTGCTGGCGCTGTGCCCCACCTTCTACGGGCACATGTTCATGAACCCGAAGGACGCGCCATTCGCGATTTCGATGGTGATCCTGATGCTCGGTCTCGTCCGTCTGGCGCAGGAATATCCAAACCCCTCGCCGCGGACCATCCTGATCCTCGGCCTCGGCGCCGGCCTGTCGATCGGTTCGCGCATCCTCGGCGGCATGGCCCTGATCTACGCCGTGGTCGGTTTTGCACCGCTGTTGCTCGAGGAGTTTCGCAGCCACGGTCTGCGTGAATCGGTTCGCCGCTTCGCCCATGTCGTCTACGTGCTGCTGCCCGGCCTGGTGTTCGGCTATCTCGTCATGGGCCTGATCTGGCCGTGGTCGATCATGGAGCCGGCCAATCCATTCCGTGCCCTGACCTATTTCTCGCACTTCTTCGAGAAGCCTTGGAAGGAAATGTTCGACGGCGCGCTGGTGTCGGTTCCGGATATGCCATGGTCGTATCTGCCGACGCTGTTCGCCCTCCAGCTCCCCGAAGTGCTGCTGGTCCTTTTCATCGCCGCCGTCGTCGGTACATTCATGGCGCTGCCGCGCGCCGACGTGCCGGCCCGACGCAAGACCATCTTCCTGATGCTGACGCTGGCTGCGACCTTGCCGCTGGCGGTTGCAATGGTGAAGCGCCCGGCGCTTTACAACGGCATTCGCCACTTCATCTTCGTCATCCCGCCGATGGCGGTGCTGGCAGGTGCGGCCTTCGCGTGGGGAATGAACTGGCTCAAGCACAGCCATCGCAGATGGCAGCCCGTCGCCCTGGCGATTTTCACCTTCGGCCTGCTGCTGCCGCTCGGCGAAATGATCCGGCTGCATCCCTACCAGTACACCCACTTCAATCAAATCGCCGGCACGGTTCGTGGCGCCAATGATCTGTTCATGCTGGATTATTGGGGCCTCGCGCTGAAACAGGCGTCCGACGGCCTGCGCGAGGAACTGGTCGAACGGCAGGAATTCCCGCCCGCCAACCGCAAATGGAAAGTCGCGGTGTGCGGACCGCAACGCCCCGCCCAGGTCGCGCTCGGTCCCGATTTCACGATCGGCTGGGACTCCCATGCCGCCGACTTCGCGATGACGCTCGGCCAGTTCTATTGCAAGGGCCTCACCGCCCCGGTGCTGGTGGAAATCAAGCGCGACGACGTGGTGTTTGCGCGGGTCTATGACATCCGAGGCCAGAGCATTTCCAACCTGCTGGCGATTCCGGCGCCGTAAGGCGCGTTGCGTTCGACCAAGTCAGAGCGGCACCCCGGCTCCCTCATGGTGAGGAGCGCGACGGGCAGCGCCCTTGCGCTGTTCGGCGCGCGTCTCGAACCATCTGGCACATGGCCTGCTGCCATCCTTCGAGACGCCCGTCTTCGCTACGCTCGCCGGGCTCCTTCAGGATGAGGTCTTTGGGTGCGGCAAGGGACCCGCCTCTCAAGATGGGGCTTGAGTTTGCAGCTCGAATTCATACTGCCACTCTGCCCCCGCGCCTTGCTGCGAAACACGCGCGGGACTAGCCTTGCGCCGAAATAAGCCATTCAGATCATTTTGGGAGAAACCGGTCATGTCCCCAGCGGAAGCTCGCCTGAAGGAAGTGCCGTCCGACATGACGGAGGCGGAATGGGGCCAGCGGGTCAACCTCGCCGCCTGCTATCGCCTGATCGCGCATTATGGCTGGGACGATCTGGTCGACACCCATATCTCCGCCCGCGTGCCGGGGCCGGAGCATCACTTCCTGATCAATCCCTACGGGTTGATGTTCGACGAGATCACCGCTTCCAGCCTGGTGAAGGTCGACCTCGACGGCAATCAGCTCTCCAAGAGCCCCTACAGCATCAACCCGGCGGGCTTCACCATCCATTCGGCGATCCACGAAGTGCGCGAGGATGCCGGCTGCGTGCTTCACCTGCATACGCCCGACGGCACCGCGGTGGCGAGCTCGATGGAAGGCCTGCTGCCGATGAACCAGACCGCGCAGCTCGTGACCCACGACCTCGCCTATCACGACTATGAAGGCATCGCGCTCGACCATGACGAGCGCCCGCGCCTGCAAAGGGATCTCGGCACCAGGAACCACATGCTGTTGCGCAATCACGGCACGCTGACGGTCGGCCGCTCGGTCGCCTCCGCCTTCGAGCGCATGTTCCATCTGGAGCGGGCCTGCACCATGCAGGTGCGCACCCGCATGCTGGGTCCGACAGCCTATCCGGTCGAACAGGCCGTGGTCGACAAGAACGCCGCGCTGTTCACCGACCCCGACCGGATCGAACTGCGCTCGACCATGCTGGTGTGGCCAGCGCTGCTTCGGAAAGTCGACCGGCTCGACCCCGGCTACAAGGATTGAAAAGTTTGGCGTTTCGTGTAGGGTAGCCGTCAACAACCTCTGCACTACGAATCCAGACGCCGCCCAATTCCGGGCGGCGTTTTTGTTTTGGGGTCGTGTCCCGGACGCGGTGCAGCGTTCTTCACGCTGCTCCGCAGAGCCGGGACCCAAGAGACGCTGGTTATGGGCCACGGCTCAGCGGTTTATCACGCCGCTACGCGGCGCGCTGCACCGTATCCGGGGCCAGAGACTTTAACGTGGCGCGACGCACAGCCGTCATTGCGAACGTAGCGAAGCGATCCAGCTTTTGTGAAACGACGAGGAAAACCGGATTGCTTAACGCCACGCGGCCACCAGCGGAAACTCTCGTTCGATGTCCTCGAATGTGACCTTTGTTTCGAAATGGTCGAGATGCTGCGCGTACTCTGTCCTCCTTGTCTCGCTGAAGAAGATTCCTGTCGAAGCGTCCTGATGCGGCAGCACTTTCGGTGGGGGCTTGCCTGTCCAACACTTTGCCCGCAACGGATACCCGCGAGCTTGGACACCATCGGCTTTGAACTTGTCCTTTGGTTGCTTTAGCTCAAAGTGCATGGCGAACCTGAAGCCGGTGGCGTCCTCAAATACCGCAAAGATGTCCGTCTCCTTCCCACTGCATCCGAGACAACGGCACCCCTCCGTAAAGTAGAACCGCCACCACTCGGCTGTTGGGTTTCGTCGGTGGGACCGCATTTCTTTGTGAAGAAGATCGGCGTCCGAGACTTTCGCAAACCTCGACTTCGACAACACCCAGCATCTGAACGCGGCGTTCTCTACTAATCCCCGAGCGATGGGCAATGCGTATTGGTACTCGACCGAGCCGTACTTCATATCAGCCTCAGAACGCGTGGGCGATTGGCATAGCGTAGCCCGTCATCCGGCCGGTGAGAAAGGAGAATTACGTCCTCAGCTTCAGTCCGCCCGACGACCTCGCTTCAACTCGCGCGCATGTGACATCCCGCGACCCGTCGCCTGCGACAAATTAACCCGACGGGCAAATCACTTCGGTTTATCGGAATTTATGTCAAGCCCCTCGCGCAAAAATATTTCTGTTTTACAGAATTAAAAGTCAGGCTATATACTTGCCATCTCGTCCCACTCAGAGGGGCATTGCAAGGTCACCGATGCGGGACGGGGATGCGGTGGACGCGAATGGCGCCCCTGACCAGGGCGCTTGAAGTGGACGGCGAAATCGTGTGGTTCCGACACCCCAAAGGCTGGTGTCAAGTTCGCAGCTCAAGGTGCTGCGGATGACGGTGGCAAGAGCGCAGGGCTCACCGAGGAGAGCATGTATAAGCCGTAAACTGCCGCGCAGGGAAAGTCGGATGTTTCCGCTGGACCTGTATGCTCGTGTGCGTTTTCTACCACTTTTTTTGCACACGAGACCGCGGGTGCAGCGTGCATCCGGCTTTCCCTGCGCCCTCTTCCTTCAAGAGGGCGGCAATCGACGCAAAGCTCGGGCGCATCGCGCCGCGAGAATGCAGATGCTTATGCCCTCGCTGTTTGATAATTGAATCCGAAACCCGCACCTACGTCGTCCCTGCGAACGCAGGGACCCATACAGCGTTGCGCTCTCGTTGAAACGAGATGGATGACGCACTCTTCGCCAAACTCAAGCCGGTGGCTATGGGTCCCTGCGTTCGCAGGGACGACGCGGAGAGGTCATTGCGACGCCGCGCACAGACGGGGTTACGCTTCGCTAACCCCCTATCACCCTGCTCTACTTCGGCGTCTCCGCGAACGCGCCGAGAATGCGTGCCCACGAGCGGATGCCCTTGTGAAAGCTCTGGAGGTCGTACTTCTCGTTCGGCGAATGGATGTTGTCGTCGTCGAGCCCAAAGCCCACCAGCACGGTGTCGAGGCCGAGCGTGCGCTTGAAATCGGCGACGATCGGGATCGAGGCGCCGGAACCCATCAGCACGGTTTCCTTGCCCCACTCCTCGGTCAGCGCGCGCCTGGCGGCGGCGAGCGGCTTCATGTTCCAGTCGAGCGCGATCGCCGGCGCGCTGGAATGATCGCCGAACTCGGCGGTGCAATCGCCGGGCAGCCGCGCCCTGACGTAATCGCGAAACGCCTTTCGGATCTTGTCGGGTTGCTGCCCCTCCACCAGCCGGAACGAGACCTTGGCGGAGGCATGCGCCGGGATCACCGTCTTGGAGCCCTCCCCGGTATAGCCGCCGATGATGCCATTGACGTCACAGGTTGGCCGCGAGGAGATCTGCTCGATCAGCAGGCGGCCTTTCTCGCCGGCCGGAATGGAAAGTCCGATCGGCTTGAGAAAGGATTCCGGCGTCAGATCGAGCTTCGACCACTGGGCGAGGACGTCGGGCGGCAGATCCTTCACCCCGTCATAGAAGCCGGGGATCATGATGCGGCCGTCATCGTCGAACAGGCCGCCGAGAATGCGCGTCAACACCCGGATCGGGTTTTGCGCGCCGCCGCCGAAGATGCCGGAATGCAGGTCGCGGTTGGCGGCCTTGATCCAGACTTCCTCGTAGACAAGTCCGCGCAACGAGGTGGTGATCGCCGGCGTGTTCGGATCCCACATGCTGGTGTCGCAGACCAGGGCGAAGTCGGCCGCAAGGTCGTTCTTGTTCGCCTCGAGAAACGGCACGAAATTCTTCGACCCGATCTCTTCCTCGCCCTCGATGACAATGGTGACATCGACCGGCAGCGAACCCGTCACCGATTTCCAGGCGCGGCAGGCTTCGACGAAGGTCATCAGCTGACCCTTGTCGTCCTCGGCGCCGCGCGCGACGATGATCTTCCGCCCGTCGGCATGATCGGTGACCACAGGCTCGAACGGCGGACGGTGCCAGAGATTGAGCGGGTCGACCGGCTGCACGTCGTAATGACCGTAGAACAGCACATGCGGCCGCCCGTCGCCGGATCCGTTCAGTTTGGCAACGATGCCGGGATGACCGGCGGTCGGCCTGACCTCGGTGGCAAAACCGAGCGTCGCGATGTCGGCGGCGAGATGGTCGGCCGCGGCCTTGCAATCGCCGGCAAAGGCGGGATCGGCCGAGATCGACTTGATCCGCAGCAGCGCAAACAGCCGCTCCAGGCTGTTGTCGAAATCCGCATCGATGCGATCGAGAACCGGTTGAAGTTGCGCCGCGTTGGACATTGCGATCTTCCCTGGATTAGCGGGGTTGCTGTTGGATGATGGGTTGTAGCTCGCCGGCCACTGGAGACAAGACACCGCCCTTGGCATCCGGCGGCGGATGCAGGATATGCCAGACCAGCCCGCCCGCGATCACGGCGGCGGAAGCGAGATTGTTCCCCCAGGCCTGGAGATCGTTCGGAAACACCGGGAACGACAGGCACATCAGGGCGCCCGCAACCGCCAGCGCGGCCCACGTGCCGGCCCGGACCGCCGGGCGAGGGTCATAGGCCGCGCGATGGATCAGGACCGTGGCCGGAAAGAAAAGCCACATGAAATAATATTGTCGGGCCAGCGGCGAGGCCACCGTCATGAGGCAGAACAGGATGCCGAGTTCCTCGGCGTTCGAGCGCGGCGTCATCCGTTCGCGCGAAGGCATCACCGCGAGAAATCCGGCACCGATCAGGAACGATATCGCCAGCACGATCCAGTTGGCGGTCTTGAAATCGAGATCGACCAGATTCATCGTGCGCGGCGGCTTCGTCGGATCGTCCTGGTTGTAGTTGATCGGCCGCGTCAGCCGATGCGTCATCGCGATAATGGATTGATTGACCCAGGACCAGTTCTGCTCGTCGCGCTGGCCAAACCCCTTCTCCGAGCTAGACCCCACCATGCCCTGGTACCACGTCTTCAACTCCGCGACGTTGTGCTGGGCGCCGCGAAACGGTGCCGGCAGCACGAACAGGAACACGCCGAGGAACACCACCATGCTTGCCACAGCCGCCCATTGCCTGCGCCAGACCAGATAGGGAAACACCGCTACCGGGAAAACCTTGATGGCGGTGGCGAGCGCAAACATGCTGCCCCCCATCCATGGCCGGCCATGCTGCATCAGCCAGAATCCGAACAGCATCAGGGCCAGCAGAACCAGGTTCGGCTGGCCGAGATCGAACATGTCGAACACGAAGGTGATGGTGACGAAGCCCGGCAGCGCGAACAGCCAGGGGCCGGGCGTCCGGCCGGAGCCCGCCATCGCGTGCGAGAATTGCGCCGTCATCCACCACGCCACCGCGTTGAAGAGCGACAGGCATATATAGAGTGGTATCTTGCCGAAATAGCTGGGGATTGCCAGCAGCACCGCCGACAGCGGCGGATAGATGAAATCGAAATAGCCGTTGGGATTGCTGGGATAGAGATCCTTGCCCGCCAGCACCTGCTGCCCGGCCCAGAACCACAGCGGGTAGTCCTTGGTCTTGCCGTTGCCCCAGATTTCCGGAACCAGCACGTCAGCCGTCAGCGCGATGCAGCAGACCAGAAACAGAATATCGAGCGGCGCTCGCAACGACGGATATCTCAGCACACTGAAGCTTTCCCGGAAAATCGGAGGCAGATCACGTCGTGGCCACGAATCCTATCGTCGCAACAGTCCGCCCAGCGCGCCACGCACCAGCGCGCGGCCGACCGAACTGCCCATCGCGCCGCCAAGGGACTTGCCGACACTGGACGCGACGCTGCCCGCCACCTGGTTGGTGACCGTGCGCGCCACGCTGCGCGCGACGACCTGGCCGGTCGACAGTCTTCCCCGCTTGACGCCCGTGCCGAAGATCGTCCCGACGATCGCGCCGATCTGCGCGAGAATTCCGCCGCCTCCCCCGCCGCCGGCCGGAGCGTCCGCAGACGCCGGCGCGGCGGTGTCGGCGACGCGCTTCTGCAACATCTCATAGGCGGAATGGGCATCGATCGTGGTGTCGTATTTGCCCTTCACCGGGCTCTTGCCCATGATCGCCTTGCGCTCCTCCGGCGTGATCGGCCCCATCCGCCCCGTCGGCGGCCGGATCATGACGCGCTCGACCATCGCCGGCGTGCCGTTGCCTTCCAGGAACGACACCAGGGCCTCGCCCTTGCCGAGTTCCGTAATGACCTTGGCGGTGTCGAGCTTCGGATTGGGCCGGAAGGTCTGCGCGGCCGCGGCGACCGCCTTCTGGTCGCGCGGGGTGAAGGCGCGCAACGCGTGCTGCACTCGGTTGCCCAACTGGGCCAGCACCTTGTCAGGCACATCGATCGGATTCTGGGTGACGAAATAGACCCCGACGCCCTTGGAACGGATCAGGCGCACCACCTGCTCGATCTTGTCCAGCAGCGCCTTCGGCGCATCGGTGAACAGCAGATGCGCCTCGTCGAAGAAGAACACCAGTTTCGGCTTCGGCAGGTCGCCTACTTCCGGCAGTTCCTCGAACAGTTCCGAGAGCATCCACAGCAGGAAGGTCGAATAGAGACGCGGGCTCTCCATCAGCTTGTCGGCGACCAGAATATTGACCATGCCGCGGCCGTCGCCGTCGGTCTTCATGAAATCTTTCAGAATCAGCGCCGGCTCGCCGAAGAACTGGCTCGCGCCCTGGTTCTCCAGCACCAGAAGCTGGCGCTGGATGGTTCCGACCGTGGCCCTGGTGACGTTGCCGAAGGCCTGCGCCGCCTTGCGGATCGGCGCCAGCGCATCCTCGTCGGCGTCCGCGGCCTTCTTGCCGGCGGGAACGATCGCATCGAGCAGCGAGCGGAGATCCTTCAGGTCAATCAGCGTCAGCCCGTTCTCGTCCGCAACGCGGAAAGCGACGTTCAGGACACCTTCCTGCACGTCATTGAGGTCGAGCATCCGCGACAGCAGCAACGGCCCCATTTCGGTGACCGTGGCGCGCACCGGATGGCCCTGCTCGCCGAACACGTCCCAAAACACCGTCGAAAACTGGTCGGGCTGGAACGCAAGGCCCATTTCAGTGGCCCGCTTCAGGATAAAGTCCTTGGGCTCACCGACTTCGGCGATGCCAGAGAGGTCGCCCTTGATGTCGGCCGCGAACACCGGAACGCCCGCGCGCGCAAATCCCTCAGCCATCACCTGCAGCGAGACGGTCTTGCCCGTTCCGGTAGCGCCGGTGACGAGACCGTGGCGGTTGGCTAGCCCGAGCGTCAGCCACGCCGGCTGCTCGCTCTTGCCGATGAAAATCCTGTCGCCGGTATCGGCCATCTTGGTTTCGGACGTAGCCATTGCATCGCCTCTTCGCGCGCCCACCCAAGGCTTCGGTCAAGGGTTTCAGTCGCCAGACGCCACTATCATACTGCATCTTGCAGGCCGATTGAAACCGTTCAACGCCCTCCTCCCTGGGGATCGGAAGCGGATTGGAAGGCCCCGGTTCATCGCGATGAGATCGACCGGTGTCGTTCAATCGGTGGACGAAAGTTGTAGTGAAGCTGCTGGACCGGCGACAAATCTCCGTAGATTCCACGATCACTCTTGCAATGCTGCAACACTGACGACGCGATCTCGGATGAAAATAGCTTTCGCATGCGGGGATCGCTTGTAATTCGTTACGCGGAAGATCAAGATAAATTCACAAGCAAGGACCCGGCAAGTAACGGGCCGAGGACGGGGCAATATGGACGAACTGATTGGGCAGCTGGCTGTAAAGGCCGGCATCGATGAAGCTGTGGCTGAAAAAACCATCGGCATCATCCTGGGCTTCCTCCGCAACGAGGGTCCTTCCGACAAGGTCCAGGCATTGATTGACCAGATTCCCGGCGCGGAAGCCGCTATCGCGGCTTCGAGCAACAGCGGCGGTCTTGCGAGGTTGATGGGCGGTGGCCTGATGGCGCTGGGAACCAAGTTGATGGGACTTGGTTTGGGTATGGGGCAAATTCAGAACATCGCACGTGAACTTTTCCGATTTGGACGCGACAAAATCGGAGCGGATCAAATGGGCGAGATCATCGCAGGGACACCGGGCCTCAGTCAGTTCGCTTGAAGCACCTTTTTTGATATCGAGTACCATGACATATCCCATCTCCGAGATTGACGGCCTGCCAGCGTTCGCCGCTTCGAAACTCAAATCGCTTGGCATACGCACCACCGCCGGGCTGCTTGAAGCCGCCCGCACGGTCAAGGGGCGCAAGGCGCTCGCGGACAAGACCGGCATCAGCGAGCAGCAATTGCTCGAATGGGCCAATGTTTCCGACTACATGCGGATCCCCGGCATGGGCAGGGCAAAGGTCGGCCTGGTGCGCGCCGCCGGCGTCACCACGGTTCGTGAGCTCGCCCTGCGCAACCCGGCGCGGCTGGCACAGAACATGAGAGACGTGAATACCAAGCGCAAACTCGTCCGTATCCTGCCTTCGGAAAAGTCGGTCGAACAGCTGATCGCGCAGGCCCGCAAGCTTCAGCCCAAAATCACTTACTGAAGGTCGCTTATCGACCGCTTTGGACGGCCTCCGGCAGCTCCTGCGGCGTCTTGACTCCCATGCACGGACCGCGCAAAGCGACCGCATGATCGCGACCACGTCCAGACCCGCCCCTTCCGCCACCCCGGCAGATCGTCAGGTGCTGCGGGCGCTGCTGTCGCGGCCCTGTCCTGCCGTGATGGGCGTCCTGAACATCACGCCGGACTCCTTCTCCGACGGCGGGCAGTTCATCGCGCCGCAGAGCGCGCTGGCGCAGGCCCGCCGCCTGATCACCGAGGGCGCCGACATCATCGACATCGGCGCGGAATCCACCCGGCCCTACGGCGCGCAACCCGTCACCGCGGACGAAGAACTGCAGCGCCTGCGGCCGGTGCTGGCCGACGTGGTGTCGCTCGGTGTTCCCGTCTCCATCGACAGCATGAAATCGGCCGTGGTGGCCTGGGCGCTCGATGCCGGGGCATCCATCGCCAACGACATCTGGGGCCTGCAGCGCGATCCCGACATGGCGAAGCTCGTGGCGGCGCGGCATTCGCCCGTCATCGTCATGCACAACCGGGATCGCGTCGAGGCCGACATCGACATCATGAAGGATATGGCGGCTTTCTTCGCGCGCTCGCTCGAGATCGCCGACAAGGCCGGCATTTCACGTGAAAACATCGTGCTCGACCCCGGCATCGGCTTTGGCAAGACCCCGGAGCAGAGCATGACGGCGCTGGCCCGCCTCGACGAACTCGGTGCCTTCGGCCTGCCGCTGCTGGTCGGCGCCTCGCGCAAGCGCTTTATCGGTTCGGTCAGCCCTTCGGAGCCGCAGCAGCGACTGGGCGGCTCGATCGCGGCGCACCTGATTGCGGCCAGGGGCGGCGCCCGGATCATCCGGACCCATGATGTGGCGGAAACCGTTCAGGCGCTGCGGGTGACCGCGGCAATCGAGGACAGACGATGACGGATACGATCTTCATCACCGGCGTCGTTATCCACGCCCGCCATGGCGTGATGGAGCATGAGACCGAGGTCGGGCAGCGTTTCGTCATCGATCTCGAGCTGTCGATCGATCTCTCGGAATCCTCGCGCACCGATCGCCTGGCCGATACCGTGTCCTACTCCAACGTGGTGGCGACCGCGACCGCAGCCTTCAAGAATGCCAATTACAAGCTGCTGGAGCGCGCGGCCGGCGCCGTCGCCGAAGCCGTTCTGGCGGCGTTTCCCCGCGTCAGCGCCATCAAGGTCACCGTTCACAAGCCGCATGCCCCGATCGCCGCGATTTTCGAGGATGTCGGCGTGATCCTGACCCGCACCCGGCAAGCGACCGCGCATGGCTGACGTCCTGATCGCACTCGGCGGCAATGTCGGCGACGTCCGCGCGACATTCCGGAAGGCGATCGCCAATATCTGCGGTATGACCCAGGCGGCGTTGCTGGCGCGCTCGTCCGATTACGCCACCCCGCCCTGGGGCGACGAGCAGCAGGCGCGCTTCATCAATGCCTGCATCGAGATCGAGACCAGCCTGGATCCCCATGCGCTATTGTTCACGCTGCACAAGATCGAACACAAGTTCGGCCGCGATCGGCCAAAGGAAACGCGCTGGGGTCCGCGGACCCTCGACCTCGATTTGATCGCCTATGACGACGTCAGTGTCCAGAAGCCGGAACTGACACTGCCACACCCGCGGTGGTTCGAACGGGCTTTTGTCCTGGTGCCGCTGGCGGAGATCGTCCCCGATCGTGTCATTGCGGGACGCCGCGTTGCCGCGGCGCTGGCGGAGCTATCCAGCGCTGGAATCGAGCGGCTGCCCGACCTAAACTGACGAAAGAGACCAAAAACAACCGTTTGGCTTGGCGGCCGCCACGTGGCAATTTCCGGCCAACAAATAACGGCGCCCGGGAGCGATCTGCGTAAATGACATCTGTAACCGACGACCTGCGGCTGGCAGCGGATTTCGCGCCGGCGACCTATGACGACTGGCGCAAGCTGGTCGATGGCGTGCTGAAGGGCGCGCCGTTCGAGAAGCTGGTCGGCAAGACCTATGATGGCCTGAAGATCGACCCGATCTATCAGAGGGCGCGCAATGCCGCGCCGCTCGCAGGCAGGCCCGCGGCAGCACCTTGGCAGATCATGCAGCGGATCGATCATCCGGACGCCGCCGTAGCCAATTCGCAGGCGCTGCACGACCTCGAAAACGGCGCCAACGGACTGACCCTGGTGTTCGCGGGCGCCAACGGCGCCCATGGTTACGGGCTCGATCCATCGGCGGAAGCGATCGAGAAGGTTCTGGACGGCGTCTTCATCGATGCCGGGATCGGGATCGAGCTTCAGATCGGTCCGCAGTCGCGGATGGCGGCGATCCACATCGCGGAATATGTCAAGCGCAGGGGCCTCGATCCCGCCGCCTGCCATATCCGCTTCGGTATCGATCCGCTTGGCGCCGGCGCGGTGTGGGGATCCAGTCCCTATTCATGGCCCGAGATCGTGCCTGCGATCTCCGGTGCGATCAAAGGCCTCGCTGCCATGGGCTTCAAGGGGCCGTTCGCGGCGGCCGACGGGCGGGTGATCCACGATGCCGGCGGATCGGAAGTGCAGGAGCTGGCCTTCGTGCTGGCAACCGGCGTCGCCTATTTGCGCGCGATCGAGAGCGCCGGCATTGCGCTGGAAGACGCGCAAGGCATGATCTATGCGCGGCTTGCCGCCGACGCCGATCAGTTCCTCACCATGGCGAAATTCCGCACGCTGCGGCTGTTGTGGGCGCGGGTCGAACAGGCCAGCGGCCTTGCGCCAAAACCGCTGTTCATCGCCGCCGACACCGCATGGCGGATGCTGACCCAGCGCGACGCGTATGTGAACATGTTGCGCGCGACGATGGCGACATTTTCCGCCGGCCTCGGCGGCGCCGACAGCATCAACGTGCTGCCGCATACGCTGGCACTGGGCTTGCCGGATGCGTTCGCGCGGCGCGCCGCGCGCAACACCCAACTGGTGCTGCTGGAGGAATCCAACCTCGCCAAGGTGTCCGATCCCGCGGCCGGTTCCGGCGGCATCGAAACCCTGACGCAACAGCTCTGCGAAGCGGCATGGTCGCTGTTCCAGGAGATCGAGAAGGCCGGCGGCGCGTTCGCGTCGCTCGAGCAAAGCCTGATCCAGCGCAAGGTCGCGGCGACGCGAAAAGTGCGCGAAGCCAATATCGCCAGGCGCAAGGAGGTGCTGACCGGTGCCACCGAATTTCCGAACCTGCATGAAGCACAGGTCGCGGTGCTGGAGGCCAAACCAATTGTGCTGGCGCCGTATGGCGAAGCGAAGATAAAGTTCGACCCGCTGCCGCCAATGCGGCTGGCCGCCCTCTTCGAACGCCTGCGCGACCGCTCGGATCAGGTCCTGAAGAAATCCGGCGCGCGGCCCAAAATTTTCCTCGCCAATCTCGGCACCCCCGCCGACTTCACTGCGCGCGCGACCTTCGCCAAGAGCTTCTTCGAAACCGGCGGGATCGAGGCGGTCGATACCGAAGGATTTAGCGATCCGGCTGCGCTGGCCAAGGCGTTCAAGGCATCCGGCGCTGATCTGGCCTGCCTGTGCTCGTCCGACAAGGTCTATGCCATCAAGGCGACAGCCGCCGCGAAAGCTCTTCAAGACGCCGGGGCAAGACATATCTATCTCGCAGGACGACCCGGCGATCAGGAAGCCGCCCTTCGTGACGCCGGAGTCGGCGACTTTGTCTTTGCCGGCGGCGACGCGCTCGCTACCCTGCGGGACGCCTGGCAGCGAATGGAGCAAACATGAATTCGGCCGCAAAACCCGTTCTGACCGGCGGCTGCCAATGCGGCGCGGTGCGCTTTGCGCTGTCGGCGCCGCCCGCCAAGATCAGCATCTGCCATTGCCGGATGTGCCAGAAGGCGTCCGGCGCGCCATTCGCGTCATTCGCCGATATCGAACACGCCGATTTTGCCTGGACCAAGGGCAAGCCGGCCACATTCCGCTCTTCGTCGATCGCCGAACGCGATTTCTGCCGGGATTGCGGCACGCCGCTGAGTTACCGTCTTATCGACGGTCCCCGGATCGAGATCATGACCGGCGCCTTCGACCGCCCCGACCGGCTGGTGCCGACACGCCAGTATGGAACCGAATCCCGGCTCGGCTGGGTGGTGGGAGTAGCCAACCTGCCGAGCCAGACCACGCTGCAGAATTACGGGCCGGAGAAGCTCAACAGCATCGTCAGCCACCAGCATCCGGACCATGATTGACAGTGGCGACCTCCGAGGTCGCACGTGCTATAGAAGAAGCCCATGAGCCGCATACCGAACTTTGCGAATATCGCGTTTGAAAACACCGCCCGCGCCCAACACGCCGGCAGCGCCGAGCCGTGGCTGACGCCCGAGGGTATCCTGGTCAAGCCGGGCTACACCGAAGCCGACCTCGAAGGAATCGATTTCCTCGATACCTTCCCCGGCATCGCGCCGTATCTGCGCGGCCCCTACCCCACGATGTACGTCAACCAGCCCTGGACCGTCAGGCAATATGCCGGCTTCTCCACGGCGGAAGATTCCAATGCGTTTTACCGGCGCAACCTCGCCGCCGGGCAAAAGGGCCTCTCGGTCGCGTTCGATCTGGCCACCCACCGCGGCTACGATTCCGATCACCCGCGCGTATCGGGCGACGTCGGCATGGCCGGCGTGGCGATCGATTCGATCTACGACATGCGCACGTTGTTCTCGGGGATTCCGCTCGACCAGATGAGCGTGTCGATGACCATGAACGGCGCGGTGCTGCCGATTCTCGCACTGTTCGTGGCGGCGGCCGAGGAACAGGGCGTGCCGCCGGAGAAACTCTCGGGCACCATTCAGAACGACATTCTGAAAGAGTTCATGGTGCGCAATACCTACATCTATCCGCCGGCACCCTCGATGCGGATCATCTCGGATATCTTCTCATACACCTCGCAGAAGATGCCGAAATACAATTCGATCTCGATTTCCGGCTATCACATGCAGGAAGCCGGCGCGACGCAGGATCTCGAACTCGCCTACACGCTGGCCGACGGCGTCGAATATCTCCGCGCCGGCCTCGCCGCCGGGCTCGACGTCGACCGTTTTGCACCGAGGCTGTCGTTCTTCTGGGCCATCGGCATGAACTTCTTCATGGAAGTCGCAAAAATGCGCGCGGCGCGGCTGCTGTGGGCCAAGCTGTTGACGCAGTTCAATCCGAAAGACCCGCGCTCGCTGTCGCTGCGTACGCATTGCCAGACCTCGGGCTGGTCGCTGACCGCGCAGGACGTCTACAACAACGTGATGCGCACCACCATCGAGGCGATGGCGGCCACGCAAGGCCACACCCAGTCGCTGCACACCAATGCGCTCGACGAGGCGCTGGCGCTGCCGACCGATTTTTCCGCACGCATCGCCCGCAACACGCAATTGTTCCTGCAACAGGAAAGCGGCACCAACCGCATCATCGATCCCTGGGGCGGCTCCTATTATGTGGAGCGCCTGACGCGCGATCTCGCCGCGAAAGCCTGGGGTCACATTAGGGAAGTGGAAGAACTCGGCGGCATGGCCAAGGCGATCGAAGCCGGCGTTCCCAAGTTGCGGATCGAGGAAGCCTCCGCCAAGACCCAGGCACGGATCGACGCCGGCCGGCAGGCCGTGATCGGCGTCAACAAGTTCAAACCGTCCAACGAAGCGCCGATCGACGTGCTGAAGGTGGAAAACTCCACCGTGCGGCGGCTGCAGATCGACAAGCTGTCGCGGTTGCGATCCGAACGCAGCCAGAAGGACGTCGACGCGGCGCTGGCGGCGCTGACCCGCAGCGCCGGCGAAGGCAACGGCAATCTCCTGGCGCTGGCCATCGACGCCGCGCGGGCAAAAGCCACCGTCGGCGAAATTTCCGATGCGATGGAAAAGGTGTTCGGGCGGCACCGCGCCGAAATCAAATCCATCACCGGCGTCTACAAGCGGGAGGCGTCCACCATGTCCAACCGGGTCGAAAAAGTGCAGGCGCTGATCGACGCCTTCGAAGATGCCGAGGGTCGCCGGCCGCGCATTCTGGTGGCAAAAATCGGCCAGGACGGCCACGACCGCGGCCAGAAGGTGATCGCGTCAGCATTTGCGGATGTCGGCTTCGACGTCGATATCGGGCCGCTGTTCGCCACGGCTGAAGAGGCGGCGCGGCAGGCGGTCGAGAACGATGTGCATATTCTGGGGCTGTCGTCGCTGGCCGCCGCGCACCTTACCGCGGTGCCGGAACTGAAGGCCGCGCTGAAGAAGCAGGGCCGCGACGACATCATGATCATCATCGGCGGCGTGGTGCCGCCGCAGGATTACGACGCGCTGTACAAGGCCGGCGCCGAGGCGATCTTTCCGCCGGGCACCGTCATTGCCGACGCAGCTGAGGAACTGATCCACAAGCTCAATGCGAGATTGGGGCACAGCGAGGCGGCGGAGTAGCTGCTCGACCGTCAAGAATGGGCTAATGTCACACCATGAACGCTGTTGCTGACATCACGCTGGAAGAGATTATCGCCAGGATTCGCCAGGTCGCGCCTGCCATACGGGCAGAAGGCGTCAACAAGCTCGCCATATTCGGATCGCGGGCGCGTGGCGATGCACGCCCCGACAGCGACCTCGACGTCCTGATCGACGTCAGGCCGGACGCCACTTTTGGATGGAAAAATCTGACCGGCGTCGTCGCGATCTGCGAAGACGCGACCGGTATACCGACCCAGGTCTCCATGCGCAGCGAGCTGAAGCCGCGCTTCGCCGAGCGGATCGCCGACGACCTAACCGAGGTGATTTGATGCCGCCAACCGTTGAGGATCGGCTGCGCGACATTCTGGAGGCCATTGCCGAAATTCAAGCGATGCTTGCAGGCTGCAACATTGATCTGTTTACTGATGACAAGATGCGTCGGATGGCCACCGAACGTTACCTCGAAATAATCTGCGAGGCGGCGCGCAGAGTTACCGACGATGTCAAACGAGACGCGCCGGATATCGCGTGGCAGAGAATGACCGACTTCGGCAATCAGCTGCGTCATGGCTATCATGCGATCGATGTCGAAATTGTCTGGGACATCGTCCAGCTTCACCTGCCCCCGCTGAAGGCGTTTGTCGAACGCCGCATTCAGTCGCCGAGATAATTTCCCGACATCAATCGCCGCCAGCCCGGCTTGCGACGACCCAGTGAAGGTGCATAATACTCCCCATCATAAGAGCGCCTGATTTCACCGGCGCCACGGGGAGGAACGCATGTCCAGGATCACCCGCCGCGCTTTCGCGGCTTCGTCCGCCGCTGTCGCGGCCGTAGCCGCGTTCGGTTTCAGACCGGCTCTGGCGCAGGCCTATCCGGCGCGCCCGGTGACGGTAATCGTGCCGTGGGGCGCCGGCGGTGGCACCGACGCGACCGCGCGCATCGTCGCAGCGCTGCTGGAAAAGGACCTCGGCCAGCCGTTCAACGTGGTCAATCGCACCGGCGGCTCCGGCGTGGTCGGCCATACCGCGATCGCCTCGGCACCGCCCGACGGCTACACCATCGGCATGCTGACCGTGGAAATCTCGATGATGCACTGGCAGGGGCTCACGGAACTGGCGCCCAAGAGCTACACGCCGCTCGCCTTGATGAACGAAGACCCGCCCGGCATCCAGGTCAGCTCGACCTCGCCGTACAAGACCGTCAAGGAGCTCGCCGACGCCATCAAGGCAGCCCCTGTCGGCAAGTTCAAAGCCTCGGGCACCGGCCAGGGCGGCATCTGGCATCTCGCTTTGGTCGGCTGGATGCAGGCGATGGGACTTCCCGCCAATCAGGTGGCCTGGGTGCCGTCGAACGGCGCCGCACCGGCGATGCAGGATCTCGCTGCGGGCGGTCTCGATTTGACCACCTGCTCGGTGCCGGAAGCGCGTGCGATCATCGAAGCCGGCAAGGCGCGCAGCCTTGCCATCATGGCGCCGGCCCGCAACCCGGTATTCCCCAACGTGCCGACGCTGAAGGAAGCGATGGCGATCGACTATTCTACCGGCGCGTGGCGTGGCATCGCGGGGCCGAAGGGCCTGCCCGCCGACGTCGCGGCCAAGCTCACGGCGTCGCTCAAGAAAGTCTACGAATCCAAGGAGTACAAGGAATTCATGAGCAATCGCGGCTTCGGCGTGGTGTGGGGTGATGGGGCCCAATTCGCTGCATTCATGGACAAGGGCGACGCCGCGATGGGCGTGGCGATGAAGGCAGCCGGTCTCTCCAAGGCCTGATCCGTCCCGCTTGCTCACTTCCTCTGATACCGTGGGGCCCGGTTCATGCGTCTTCCCGATCGCGTCACGGGATCGTTTCTCGTTGTTCTCGGCGCAGCCGCCGCCTATGGCGGCTGGCTGTTGCCGCCGGTGCCCGGCCAGCCGGTCGGTCCCAACGTATTCCCGCTGGTGATCGGGTCTGGCCTGGCGCTTTGCGGGCTCGCGATCACCTTCGGCATCGGCAGCACCTTCGAAGAGGAAGAAGAGATCATTCCGATCGAGGGCGGCGCGGTCAGGCCGCCGCCCGGCAAGCTCTATGGCCTGCGCGCCCTGCTGCCGCCGGCGCTGCTGCTGTTCTACGTGGCGGTGGCAGACCGCCTCGGCTTCATCATCACGGCCGCGCTGATCGTGTACGCCACGGCCACCGCGCTCGGCGCGCGGTGGAAGCTGGCGCTGCCGCTCGCCGTGCTGGCGCCGATCGGCATCCATCTGATTTTCAGCAAGCTCTTGCGCGTGCCGCTCCCGATCGGGCTGCTGCCGATGCCGTGGTGATCCATGCTTAACACCCTGATGGAAGCGTTTGCCCTGATTTCCACGTGGGAAGTCATCATCGCCCTGCTGGCGGCATCGGTCTACGGCCTGGTGATCGGATCGCTGCCCGGACTGTCCGCCACCATGGCCACCGCCCTGCTGGTCCCGGTCACCTTCTATCTCTCGCCGATCGCCGCGATCGCCACCATCGTGGCGGCGTCCACGATGGCGATCTTCTCCGGCGACATCCCCGGCGCGCTGCTGCGCATCCCGGGAACGCCCGCCTCGGCCGCCTATGCGGACGAAGCCTATGCCATGACCCGCAAGGGCGAGGCCGAACTGGCGCTCGGCGCCGGCGTCTGGTTCTCCGCCGTCGGCGGCATCGCCGGCACGCTCTCGCTGATGATCCTGGCGCCGCCGCTGGCCGAAGTCGCGCTGTCGTTCTCGACTTTCGAATATTTCTGGCTCGCCTTCCTCGGCCTGATGTGCGCCACGCTGGTGGCGCGCTCCTCGCCGGTGAAGGCGATCGCCGCCATGTTCATCGGCCTCCTGGTGGCATGCGTCGGCATCGAAAACCCGGGCGGCGTGCCGCGCTTCACCTTTGGCTTCACCGACCTGTTCGGCGGCATCGAGCCGATCCCGGCGCTGGTCGGCGTCTTTGCTGTGGCGCAGGTGATGCGCGCGATGCTGACGCCGGAACCGCCGCCCATCCCGAAGCGCAAGTTCGGAAGCATCATGGCGGGCCAGTGGAAGCTCACCAGGAAATACAATGTGCAAATGACCCGCGGCAACATCATCGGGATCATCATCGGGGTGCTGCCGGGCGCCGGCGCCGACATGGCGGCCTGGGTCAGCTACGCGATGTCCAAGCGTTTTTCGAAGGAGCCGGAAAAATTCGGCACCGGCCATGTCGAAGGCCTGGTCGAAGCCGGCGCCAGCAACAATGCCAGCATCGCCTCGGGCTGGGTGCCGTCGCTGCTGTTCGGCATTCCCGGCGACACCATCGCTGCGATCGCGATCGGCGTGCTCTACATGAAGGGGCTCAATCCCGGCCCGACGCTGTTCACCGAGAAAGCGTCGAGCATGTACGCGATCTACCTGATGTTCATCATCGCCAACCTCTTGATGATTCCGCTCGGCATCGTGATGATTCGCCTCGCCAGCCATGTACTGCGGGCGCCGCGTTCCTCGATCATGCCGGTCATCATGCTGTGCTGCGCAGTCGGATCGTTCGCGATCGGCAACAACATGTTCGGCGTCGTGACGGTCGCGACCTTCGGGATCATCGGCTACGTCATGGAGGCCAACGGCTACCCGGTCGCCGCCATGGTGCTCGGCGTCGTGATGGGCACCATGGTGGAGCAGGCCTTCGTCACCTCGCTGATCAAATCCGACGGCAGCATCCTGCCGTTCTTCGAGCGCCCGATCTCGGCGATCCTCGCAGCCCTTGCGATCGGCGCGGTGATCTGGCCGGTGGTGCTCTGGCTGTGGCAGCGGTTGAAGCGCAAATCGCCAGCTGCCACGCCGGCCGGTTGAGGGGCGCCAAGCCCCCTCGCCTGTCGCGTCCGGCCGTTGTAAACCAAGGCATGACCCTGCCGAAAATTGCCTCCGTCGACCTCAAAACATTGGCCAAGGACCTCCGCGCCGGCAACCGCGCGGCGCTGGCGCGCGCGATCACGCTGATCGAAAGCCGGCGCGGCGATCACCAGGCCATGGCGCGCGACCTGGTGCAGGCGCTCCTGCCGGATACCGGCAAGGCGATCCGGGTCGGTATCACCGGCTCGCCCGGGGTCGGCAAATCCACCACCATCGACGTGCTCGGCATGTTCCTGATCGAACGCGGCCACAAGGTCGCGGTGCTCGCGGTCGACCCCTCCTCGGCGCGCACCGGCGGCTCGATCCTCGGCGACAAGACCCGGATGGCGCTGCTGTCCGCCTCCGACCATGGCTTTATCCGGCCCTCGCCGGCCGCCGGCACGCTGGGCGGCGTCGCGGCGAAAACCCGCGAGGCGATGCTGCTGTGCGAGGCCGCGGGCTTCGACGTCGTGCTGGTGGAGACCGTCGGCATCGGCCAGTCCGAGACCGCGGTGTGCGACATGACGGATTTCTTCCTGGCGCTGATGCTGCCGGGCGCCGGCGACGAGCTGCAGGGCATCAAGAAGGGCCTGGTCGAGCTGGCCGACATGATCGCGGTCAACAAGGCCGACGGCGACAACATCAAGCGCGCCAACCTGGCGGCGGCCGAATACCGCGGCGCGCTGCATATTCTCACCCCGCGCTCGGCACACTGGCAGCCGCCGGTCGAGACCTATTCGGCACTGACGGGAACCGGCATCGACGTGCTGTGGCAGAAGATTCTCGATCACCGCACCGCGATGAAAGCGTCAGGGGAATTTGCCGAGCGGCGGCGGCAGCAGCAGGTGAAATGGATGTGGTCGATGCTGGAGCAGCGGACGATGGCGCGGCTGCGCGCCGACCCGGCGATCCGCGGCAAGGTGAAAAAGATCGAGGCCGAAGTGGCCGACGGCCGCATCGCGCCGGCCGTTGCAGCGGAGCAGATCGCGGAGATGCTGAAGTGACATGAGCGACAAACTCCGTATCCTGATCACCGGCTTCGGCCCGTTCCCCGGCGCGCCGTACAATCCGACCCAGCCGCTGGTGGCGCGGCTGCTGCGGCTGCGCCGTCCAGCGCTCGACGATGTCGCGTTGTCCGGCCATATCTTTCCCGTAACCTACAAGGCGGTCGATCGCGAATTGCCGGAGTTGCTCGCTGAGCACCGGCCACAGGCGCTGCTGATGTTCGGCCTCGCCTCGCGCACGCCCTACGTCCGGATCGAAACCCGCGCCCGCAACGCCGTCACCACGCTGTGGCCCGACGCCGATCACACACGGGTGCGCAAGGGATCGATATCAGGCGGCGCCGATGCCATGACGTTTGGGCCTCACACCGCGAAATTGCTGCGCGCCGCCGTCGGCACCGGCGTCGATGCGCGCGCCTCGCGCGATGCCGGCAGCTACCTCTGCAATTACCTGAGCTGGCGCGCGATCGAGGCGACCTGCGGCGACAGCGGACCCCGCCTCGCCGCCTTCGTGCATGTTCCGCCGCTGGCGCGCGACGGGACTCGGCAGCGCAAGGGTGCTGTGCACCGCGTCACGCTGGAGGGACTGGTCGACGCCGGCGAGGCGATGCTGCTCGAAATAGTGCGGCTGGCGCGACGGCCGGCGCTCGCTAACGATTAACCCTACCCCCAAAATCGTCTACTTCCGCCTTCGCCTTCACCATGCCGCGCCGCATTTTTGCGTTACTCCAGAGCTCGCGGACCTGCGTCCGCCGGAGACGCGATCATGGACGTCAATCGCCGCCATCTCATGGGAGTATCCGCCGCCGGCGTTGCCGGGGCGCTGGCGATGTCGCCGGATGCGGCGCGCGCGGCGCCGCCGACCTCGGCGCTCGGCCGCGACGCCACCCAATATGGTGTGCGGCCCGGCAGTCCCGACGATCAGACCCGGGCGCTACAGCGCGCCATCGACGAGGCCGCGCGAGCACAGGCGCCGCTGGCGCTGCCGCCGGGGGTCTATCGCACCGGGATGCTGCGCCTGCAGAACGGCACGCAACTGGTCGGCGTGCGCGGCGCCACCAGGTTGATCTTTAGCGGCGGCGCATCGATGCTGCAGGGCGAAGGCGCCGGCAGCATCGGCCTGAGCAACATCACGCTCGACGGCGGCGGCATTCCGCTGCCGACACGACGCGGCCTGGTGCATTGCCTCGGCGGGCGCGACATCCGCATCACCGATTGTGAAATCACCCGCAGCGGCGGCAACGGCATCTGGTTCGAGAATTGTTCCGGCGACGTCAGCGGCAACATCATTTCGAAGATCGCCGTGACCGGGTTCACCTCATTCGACGCGCAGGGCCTGCTGGTCTCGCGCAACACCATCGTAGACACCAACGACAACGGCATCGAGATCCTGCGCCACGCCATCGGCGACGACGGCACCCTGGTGCTCGACAACCGCATCGAGGACATCAAGGCCGGTCCCGGCGGCTCCGGCCAATATGGCAACGCCATCAACGCGTTTCGCGCCGGCAACGTCATCGTGCGCGGCAACCGTATCCGCAACTGCGATTATTCCGCGGTGCGCGGCAATTCGGCTTCCAACATCCATATCACCGGCAACAGCGTCTCCGGCGTCCGCGAGGTGGCGCTGTACTCCGAATTCGCGTTCGAGGGCGCGGTGATTGCCAACAACACCGTCGACGGCGCGGCGCTGGGGGTTTCGGTCTGCAATTTCAACGAGGGCGGACGCATCGCGGTCGTGCAGGGCAACATCATTCGCAACCTGCTGCCGAAGCGCCCCATCGGCACCGCGCCTGATGACGACGCCGGCATCGGCATCTATGTCGAGGCCGATACGTCGATAACCGGCAATGTGATCGAGAATGCGCCGTCGTTCGGGATCATCGCCGGCTGGGGCAAATACCTGCGCGACGTCGTGATCTCGGGCAATGTGATCCGCAACGCCTTCGTCGGAATCGGCGTGTCGGTGACATCAGGCGCGGGCACAGCCCTGGTCAACGACAACATGATCTCGCAAACGCCGCGTGGCGCCGTGGTCGGGCTCGATCACGCGCGGCCGATCACGCCGGATCTGGCCGCCGAGGGCGCGCAGCGCTTTTCGCAAGTTGTCGTGGGCACCAACGCGGTGCGCCGATAGCACTTTCGTCGTCCCCGCGAACGCGGGGACCCATACGCCGTGCCGGTCAAAGGAGAGGGGCAGTGCTAGCTGCCTTTACTTGCGCACCCGGTTTCAATTTCGACTACCGAGATTATGGGTCCCTGCGTTCGCAGGGACGACGGAATTGTGTCAGGACGCGACTGCCCTGCGGCGCCGCCGAACCATCAGGACGAACACGACCGCGAGCGCCGAGGCCACCGTGTACATCGAGAACGCGTTCAGATAGCCGATCATCACCGACTGCCGCATGATCTCCTACGCCACCCTGGCGAGGCCCGGGACGGTGTCGAAGTTCCACGCTCCCGTCACCTCCGGCATGGCGATGGCCCGGTTGTAGGGCGT
>NZ_JAURXB010000267.1 GCF_030654605.1 Bradyrhizobium sp. | reverse complement strand
CGACACCTATATCGAGAAAGACTCGTCCATCAACGAGCAGATCGACCGCATGCGCCATTCGGCGACGCGGGCGCTCTTGGAGCGCGACGACGTCATCATCGTCGCCTCGGTGTCGTGCATCTACGGTATCGGTTCGGTCGAGACCTACACCGCGATGACCTTCGCGCTGAAGAAGGGCGAGCGCATCGACCAGCGCCAGTTGATCGCCGATCTCGTCGCGCTGCAGTACAAGCGGACGCAGGCCGATTTCACCCGCGGCACGTTTCGGGTGCGCGGCGACGACATCGATATCTTCCCGGCCCACTATGAAGACCGCGCCTGGCGCGTGAATTTGTTCGGCGACACCGTGGAAAACATCGAGGAATTCGATCCGCTCACCGGCCACCGCCAGGACGACCTCGAATTCATCAAGATCTACGCCAACTCGCATTACGTGACGCCGCGGCCGACCTTGGTGCAGGCGATCAAGTCGATCAAATCCGAATTGAAATGGCGGCTGGACCAGTTGCACGACCAGGGCCGCCTCTTGGAAGCGCAACGGCTGGAGAAGCGCACCACCTTCGATCTCGAGATGATGGAAGCCACCGGCTCCTGCGCCGGCATCGAGAACTATTCGCGCTACCTGACGGGACGCCGACCCGGCGAACCGCCGCCGACGCTGTTCGAATACGTCCCCGACAATGCGCTGGTGTTCGCCGACGAAAGCCACGTCACGGTGCCGCAGATCGGCGGCATGTTCAAAGGCGATTTCCGGCGCAAGGCGACGCTGGCGGAATACGGTTTCCGGCTGCCTTCCTGCATGGACAACCGTCCCTTGCGCTTCGAGGAATGGGACATGATGCGCCCGCAATCGGTCGCGGTCTCCGCCACGCCCAGCGCGTGGGAGCTGAACGAGAGCGGCGGCGTGTTCGTCGAACAGGTGATCCGTCCCACCGGCCTGATCGATCCGCCGGTCGACATCCGCCCAGCGCGCACCCAGGTCGACGATCTCGTCGGCGAAGTCCGCGCCACCGCCAACGCCGGCTATCGCAGCCTGATCACCGTGCTGACAAAGCGGATGGCGGAGGATCTCACCGAATACCTGCACGAGCAGGGCATCCGCGTGCGCTACATGCACAGCGACATCGACACCATCGAGCGTATCGAGATCATCAGGGATCTCAGGCTCGGCGCCTTCGACGCGCTGGTCGGCATCAATCTGCTGCGCGAAGGCCTCGACATTCCCGAATGCGCGCTGGTCGCGATCCTCGACGCCGACAAGGAAGGCTTTTTGCGCAGCGAGACCTCGCTGGTCCAGACCATCGGCCGCGCCGCGCGCAACGTCGACGGCCGCGTGATCCTCTACGCCGACCAGGTCACGGGATCGATGGAGCGCGCCATCGCCGAGACCGACCGCCGCCGCGAAAAGCAGGTGGAATACAATACCGCCCACGGCATCACGCCCGAAAGCATCAAGAAATCCATCGGCGACATCATGAACAGCGTCTACGAGCGCGACCATGTGCTGGTGGAAATCGGCGACGGCGGCATGGCAGACGACGTCATCAGCATCGGCCACAATTTCGAGGCCGTGCTCGCCGACCTCGAAACCAGGATGCGCGAAGCCGCCGCCGACCTCAATTTCGAGGAAGCCGCCCGCCTCCGCGACGAAGTCAAACGCCTGCGCGCGACGGAGCTGGCCGTGGTCGACGATCCCACCATCAAGCAGCGCGGCGTCGCGGCGAAAGCCGGCGCCTACGCCGGCACGAAGAAATACGGCGAGTCGGCGAATATGCCGAAGGGCTCATCGAAGCGCGGCGGCAACAACACGCCAAGGGTGGCCTCTTCCTCCCGCGTCCACAAACCCCACCTCGACGAAATGCACGGCCCGGAATCCCTGCCCTACCGCCCGGGCGGCGCCCGCCCGCGCAAACCCTCGCTCGACGACACCGGCGCAGGCAGCGGCAGCAAGATCTTCCAGCCCACCGACTCGCGCCAGTCCGGCCCGGAGTTCGGCCCGGTGCCGCGATCGAGCGGCGGGGCTCCGGGGCATCGCGGCGGGTGGAAGAAGAGGTAGCTACACGAGCCAGGCAACGTCATTCAACTTGCCTTGGAATGCGAAGAACTCGGCCGCTTCCGCAAGGCCGACGGACTCACCCCTTTGATCGGCGTAAGGGGTTTGTCCACGATTTGATATCTTGCTGTTGATTCGGCGCTGGATGGCCAAGATTTATGTTTGAGACCCGCACCTACGATGATTCCAGCGTCTTGCCGGCAGCGGCGCGCGATCACTGGGAGTTCATGGAGACGAACTCAGCAGCCGCAGTAATGCAAGCAGTCTGCCGTTCTGAGTGGAAGGACATTGTCGATGTTCTGTCTACCTATAGGTTAAGTCCGGAATATTGGCTGAAGGCCGGCGGAAATCGAGGCGACGTCGCGGAGCAGATCGACAGTCTTTTTTCGGCTCGCGGCTGGCAAGAAGCCCGCCTCGATCTCGAGACCACAGGCATCTTGCTCAATCGCAACAATGCTGTGATAGGAAATCTCCCGCCAGTACGGCAGGAAGGCTATCTCGTCGATAATCACAAGGGACGCGTGATTGTCGACGTCGAGTGGAATGCAAAGGACGGGAACCTAGATCGCGACCTGGCTTCATACCGGTCATGGTACGAGGCGGGAGTGATATCCGCCGGTGTCATCATCACCAAGGATCGGTTGCGCCTTCTGAATTTGGCTAGAAGGATCTGGTCGGAGTATCAGGCGACACTTCCTGAAGCTGACCGAACCGCGAAGCTCCCTATAGACTTAAGCACGTCGACTGTAACCGCATTCGACAAGGCACAAATGCGCGTCAAGCGCGGCGTCATGGGAACGTGTCCGGTCCTTATAGTGGCCGCCAGTGAGCGGACTTGGGACGGTCAGCCGTACCGCTAAGCATCGTCCATTCAGACCTGACGGTCTCGTCTGCCGCTAGCAATAGAGCTATGGTTCAGCTCAGCTGCGAGAGCATATCCTGTGACGCTCTTCTCTAGTCTGCAACGAGCAGACCAGCCTGCGAGTGATTTGCATAGGTCTTCCATGTCGGCTTGTAATCGTCGCCAGCCTGATTGCCCCACGTCGTCCACCCCTTACGCGTACCACGTCCGAATAACTCGACGAACGGCCCAGGTGAGCACGCTTCGATGATGTCATATTGCTCATCAGGTTTCCGCGAATGCTCACGCTTGCGTGTTCCCAGCAAATTGACCTGCCGCCGTCCTGGCGCAAGCGTGCGAGCGTTCTTGCCACGCACGCCGAACAAGATCAATTCGGTGACATTGCGGAAATAGAATCCAACACCGCGTCCATCCGAGCCGCCATCTTTACGGATCTTGTGCCAGACTAGGTTGGATTTGTAATTGAAGCCCCACGCCTTCATCACGGCCAATCCCTCTGGCAGAAGTGCGTTTGGACACCACAGGTAGAGATGTGCAGTTGGCGCGGCAAGGTCTACCACGGGCAGCGCGCTGATCTCCTCGAGCTTCATTGTGCCGTAGCGCGCCAGACGCTTATGCTCGGGCGCGACCTTGCCGGTCTTGTTGATGAACTGCCAAGGCGGATCGGCAAGGATCGTCGCAAAGCGGCGATTGGACGCGAATTTCAGCAGGTCACGCGCCGCGTCATCACTCGTCTTCGACATAACATGCTGTCCTGATTCCAAAGACAACAACGGGACATCCGCCGCCGCTTCCGCCTTCAAGCCTCGGTAGTAATTTCGCCATGTGGGTCGTCGAGTTTCCAAAGCTAGACCCCCTGCCCAGCTTGTTGAAAATCTGCTGCAGCTCGGTGCAGCGGGTGACAATGACACCCGCGTCGATGGCGCGCAGATCGAAGAGTAGGCGGAAGTTGTTCAGGTCGCGATCGTAGAACGGATCCTTGTTGTTCCACTCGACTTCGAGCGCGACGCGATCCTTGTAGCAGTCCACCTTGTGCGTTGGCGCGGCATGTTCTGCGTCGTCCACCACAATTTTGGTTTCGAATTTCTTTTCGATCCACCCAAGCTTGGTGAAATGCGAGTCCAGTTTGCTGGCGATCAAACCCTTCGATCCGCCCGGCTTCAAAACGTCGCTTGTCGTGAACGAAAAGCCCCGCAGCACCTCCAGAATGTTGGTCCACTTGTCTGGATGAGCGGATGTCAGGATCGCCAGCCCGTTGCGCCATTCGAACACCTCGTAACGCGCAGCAATGTCGGGCGGAATGATCGACTGATTCGGCATCCCGGCATTGTCTACGAAGCATCATTATGCAGCACGAGATATTACATTGTTCTTATTTTGTTCTCAATAGCAAGTTGATAACTTTTATAGGATAATATTCCACGTCAAATGATTGGAAACATTCTCAACCCAACTGTGACGGTCAACACCCCCATGCGGAGGCGAGCGTCTCGAAGCATGGGCAGCAAGCGACTCACCGATCTTACATTGTCAGTACCGGGATTCCGGGTTCGCGCTACGCGCGCCCCGGAATGACGACCTATCTCACCGACCGTCGGTCACTCGTCTCACCCGCTCCGCCGGTTGCTCGTATTCTGCACCATATTGCCGTGATCGCCCTGCTCGCGGATGTTCTGTTTCTCGTCGTCGCGATGGCCCCTGGTGGTGTCGAGAGGAATCTCGGGCGCGCTGCCGGGGCCCTTGTGG
>NZ_JAURXB010000020.1 GCF_030654605.1 Bradyrhizobium sp. | reverse complement strand
CCTGGAATCATAAGTCCGTGTTGCTGCCATCCTTCGAGACGCGGCGAAGACGCCGCTCCTCAGGATGAGGTTTACCTTGTTGAAACGCCACAACCTCATGCTGAGGAGCGAGCGACGCGAGCGTCTCGAAGCATGGGCAGCAAGCGACTCACCAATCTCGGATAGTCGATACAAGGACCGCATTTTCGAAGTGCGCCGGGCGACCGGCCTCAGGAACTCGCGCTGTGGCCCAGCACCTGCTGCCAGTCCGCGCCGCGCAGCAGTCGCATCACGGCGGACGCCACCGCGGTGCGTTGACGTCCGGCGACGCCGTAGAGGTGAACCGTGCGGCGCTGGTCCAGTCCGTCGACCGCTGAACGCTTCAGGGTCTGCGGAATCGACGCGGTGTCCGGGACAACGGCAATTCCGATATCGGCTTCGAGCAGTTCGATCAGGTCGCGCTCCGACGAGACTTCGTGGCTGTGATCGACATCGATGCCGTGACTGCGAAGCGACGAACTCAATCGTTCCGCATGCTCGCAATAGTTTCGCAGCAGCAACTGCTCGGCCCGCAGATCCTCGAATTCGATACGGTCAAGGCCTGCCAGCGGACGTTGCCTGTTCATGACAAGCTGAAAGCTCTCGGTGAACAACGGCCAGGCGTCGAGCCTGTCCCAGTCCTCACCGATTTCGGCGGCGATGCCGAGTTCGGCTTCGCCCTTCTTGAGGAACTCCCCAACCTCCCGGCTGGTACCGCGGAGGAACCGGAACTCGAGGCGGTTGAACAGCCGCTTGATCTGGTCGAGATGCGGAATCAGCAGCGACAGGTCGACGGAATGGGTGAGCGCGATCCGGAGTGCGCCGACTTCACCGCTCTTGAAGGACGAGGCCAGCTGGCGGGCGCCGGTCGCGGCCTCGAAACACTGCCTGAGCAGGGGATGCATGCGCAGGCCGAGTTCGGTCAATTGCGCCGCCGGCCGCTCACGGCGAAACAGATCGCCGCCGAGTTCGGCTTCGAGCTGTTTGATCGCCCGCGTCAGCGATGGCTGGGTGACGTTGCACTCGTCGGCCGCGCGCGTGAAATTGAGGACGCGCGCGACGGCGAGGAAGTAGCGAACCTGGTGCATTTCCATGATCGAGCCCCGATCTGATCTGCCGGTAAATTAGCTGATTGGATGCCGCAATGACATCAGAACCGCAATAGCGCCAGCCTATGGTTTCGGAAGCCAAAGGGCATTTCCGAAAGCCGCCGCCGTACCGCAGATTTCACACAGCGAGATACGTCCGTGAAGGCTCGAGCGTTACAGCGAAAGGTTCTGTGATGAACATCCAGTTGAAAACCCAGACCTCGCCGGCGGCGCGGTCTCTCGCCGGCAGGGTGTCGCTGGTCACCGGCTCCACGAGCGGCATCGGGCTCGGTATCGCCCGTGCGCTGGCCGAGGCCGGCTCCGCGGTGGTGCTGAACGGTTTGGGCCATGCCGCCGAGATCGTCAGAACCCGGGACCGGATGGCGGAGGATTTCGGCGTCAAGGTAACCTATTCCGCTGCCGACATGACGAAGCCCGAGGCGATCGCCGGGATGATCGACACTGCGCTCGCCGACCACGGCCGGCTCGACGTGCTCGTCAACAATGCCGGCATTCAGCATGTCGCGCCGCTCGACCGGTTTCCGCCCGAGAAATGGGACGCGATCCTGTCGATCAACCTGACGTCGGCGTTTCATACCATGCGGCTGGCGCTGCCCGCGATGCGCAAGAACGGGTTCGGACGCATCATCAACATCGCCTCCGCGCATGGGCTGGTCGGCTCGCCTTTCAAGGCCGCTTACGTCGCCGCCAAGCATGGCATCATCGGTCTCACCAGGGTTGCGGCGCTGGAGACCGCCGAACAGGGCATCACCTGCAACGCGATCTGTCCAGGCTACGTCTACACCCCGCTGGTCGAGGCGCAGATCGATGGCCAGGCCAGGGCGCACGGAATTTCCCGCGAGCAGGTCATCCATGACGTGCTGCTGGCGCAGCAGCCGAACAGGCGTTTTGCCACCGTCGAAGAGCTGGGCGCGTTCACGGTATTCCTTGCCAGCGACGCGGCGGCGTCGATCACCGGCACCGCGTTGCCGGTCGATGGCGGCTGGACCGCGCACTGAAGCGGATGTCGACGCAACAAGAGCGGATCGCTCGCGAACATCATCGGATGCAGTTGATATCGAACGGGAGTGAGACATGAATGACGCTCGTGGCAGGCGGTCGCCGCCTAATTTGAAGTCGCTGGGCAAGACGCTGCCCGGCCAGATCGTGCTGGTGCTGCAGGGCGGCGGCGCGCTGGGATCGTATCAGGCCGGCGTGTATCAGGCGCTGCACGAAGCCGGCATCGAGCCGGACTGGATCATCGGCACCTCGATCGGCGCCATCAATGCCAGCCTGATCGCCGGCAATGCGCCGAACGACCGGTTGCCGCGTCTGCAGGAATTCTGGAAGCGGATGGAGCAGCGCCCGGTCTGGAGCTTTCCGGGCGCGTTTCCCGGCTTCAACGAAAAGCTGCTCTACTGGTCGACCGTGTCGAACGGAATCTCCGGGTTCTTCAGACCCAATCCGCTGGCCCACGCCGGCAACGACTATCCGCTCGGCGCCGAGCGGGCCGGGTACTACTCCACCGAGCCGCTCGAGCAGACCCTGGCCGAACTGGTCGATTTCGACCTGGTGAACAGTTGCAGGCCGCGGCTCACCGTCGGTGCCGCCCATGTCCGCACCAGCCGGATGCGGTATTTCGACAGCCGCGATGGCGTACTCGGCGTCAAACACATCATGGCATCGGGCGCGCTGCCGCCGGCGTTTCCCGCTGTCCGGATCGACGGCGAGATGTATTGGGATGGCGGCATTCTGTCCAACACGCCAACCGAAGCGGTGTTCGACGACAATCCGCGCAAGAATTCCCTGATCTTCGCGGTGCATATGTGGAACCCGGCGGGCGCCGAGCCGACCACGATGGCGGAGGTGCTCAACCGGCACAAGGACGTGCAGTATTCGAGCCGGATTGCGAGCCACATCGAACGCCAGCAGCAGGCGCATCGCTTGCGGCATGTCATCAATCAGCTTGCCGCCCGGATACCCGAGGCCGAACGCAACAGCGAGGCGGTGAAGGAATTGGCCGGTTACGGTTGTCCGACGCAGATGCATGTGGTGCGGTTGCTGGCGCCGCAGCTCGATCGTGAAAACCATACCAAGGATATCGACTTCAGTCCGTCCGGCATCCGGCAGCGCTGGGACGCCGGCTATGCCCATACCCGCGCCGTGCTCGATCGTTCGCCCTGGGTCGGCGAGTTCGATCCGCTATCCGGCGTCATTCTCCACGAACAGACGGAATTGGTGGCGGCGGCGGCAGAGTGAAGATCGGGAGAACGGCTACGGCGATGGCGACAGCGCCCTGCGGTACAGCGCATTGTAGCAGGCCGCCGAAATACCCCAGCTGAACGAGCGCGACATGGCGCTGCGCCGCATGGCGTCGAGGCGGTCCTTGGCGGTGAAGGCTGCGAACGCGCGTCTGACGCCGCCGAGAAACGATTCGGTCGAAGGGCGATCGAACAGAAATCCGGTTTCGCCGTCCGTGATGGTTTCGGCGAGGCCGCCGGTGTGGTGGCCGATCGGCAGCGAACCGAATCGCTGCGCATACATCTGGCTCAGGCCGCAGGGTTCGAAGCGCGACGGCATCAGGGTGAAATCGCTGCCGGCGAAAATCCGGCGGGCCTGCCCGTCGTTGAAACCGATGGCGACGCCGATCGCATCCGGCCGGCGGCGATGCGCGTCGACCAGCGCCTGCTCGATGGCGGGCTCGCCGCTGCCGGTCACGATGATCTGGCCTCCGGCCGCGATGATCTCGTCCGCGGCGGCCAGCACCAGATCGACGCCCTTCTGGTGCACCAGACGCGCCACCAGCCCGAAAATCGGGCCGCGTGACAGCGCCAGGCCGAATTGCTGGCGGACGTAATCCGAGTTGGCCTGCTTGCCATCCCAGTCGCCGGCGCCGAACGGCTGCGCCAGCTGGGCGCAGACGCGGGGATCCCAGCTCTCGTCGATCCCGTTCAGGATACCCGTGAGCGCGCCAGCGTCGGAGCGCTGGCGCAGCAGGCCCTCGAGCCCGCAGCCGAGTTCGGGCGTGGTGATTTCCCGTGCATAATTTTCGCTGACGGTGGTCAGATGTGACGCATAGACGATGCCGCCCTTGAGGAAGGACAGCTTGTCGTAGAATTCGAGGCCATCGATGTGGAAGGAGGCTTCGGGCGCGCCGATCCGGCGCAGCGACTCCTTCGGGAACAGGCCCTGATAGGCGAGGTTATGGATGGTCAGGATGCTGGGGATGTTGATGGCGTTCCACGCAAGATAGGCCGGCACAAGTGCAGCCTGCCAGTCATTGGCGTGAACCAGGTCCGCTGCCCAATTTTTGTCCAGGGTGCCTGCCGCCAGCTGGGCAGCGGCCGAGGCAAATCGTCCGAACCGCACGTCGTTGTCGGGCCAGTCCCGGCCCGAGGCGTCGCCATAGGGATTGCCGGGGCGGTCGTAAAGTTCCGGGCAGAGCAGCACGTAAACCGGCAGCCCATCCTTGGTCGCCGTCAGCCCGAGCGAGCAGGCCGGCATCTCCGCCAGCGCAGGGCATTGACCGACGACCTGGATATGCAGGAATTGTTCGACCACGTCGCGGTAGCCGGGGAGGATGATCCTGACGTCGCTGAGCGAGCGTAGCGCCCGCGGCAGGGCGGCGGAAACGGCAGCCAGCCCGCCCACCCGGACGAAATCATCCATTTCCGTGGTAACGAACAAGACTTTCAAGAAACGCTCCCGTACCAGCGCTAATCGTGACTATGCAAGAAAGGTTCCAGTTTTTGCTTCCGATTTTGCAGAGGGCATAGGCGGCGGCCCGAGGGGCGGGTGCCGGGAGAAACGCTTCCCAGGCTGCGCGGCGCAATTTAGGGTCCGCCGCGCCGGACCCGGCGTCCGGGAGTATGCAACGACGCTAGCTGACAACGATGAGGGTAATTTGACAAAGAGCTTCGAAGGCCTGCGCGTGCTCGATTTCTCGACCACCATTGCCGGGCCGCATTGCACGCGGATGCTGGCCGACATGGGGGCGGAGGTCATCAAGATCGAGACCACCGAAGGCGAGACGATGCGGACCCGTCCGCCGGTGCGCAACAATTGCTCGACCGCCTTCGGCCAGCTCAATATCGGCAAGAACAGCCTGATACTCGATCTGAAATCGGCGGAGGGGATCGAGGTCATTCGCCGGCTGATCGCCAGCACCGACGTGCTGGTGGAGAATTTTCGCCCCGGCGTGATGCGCAGGCTGAAGCTGGACTACGAGCAGCTGAAAGGGATCAATCCCAAACTGATCTATTGCTCGATCTCCGGATACGGCCAGACCGGACCGTCGGCGGAACTGCCGGCCTATGCGCCGGTCATCCATGCCGCCTCCGGTTACGAGATGGCGCATCTGGCCTACCAGCCCGGGAGAAGCCGGCCGGACTATTGCGGCATCTACCATGCCGACGTGCTGACCGGCGTCTATGCCTTCGGCGCCGTTTCGGCGGCGCTGTATCAGCGCCACGGCACCGGGCTCGGCCAGCACATCGACGTCTCGATGCTGGAATCGATGCTCAGCCTGACGCTCAACGAATTGCAGTGGTCGCAATTCGAGGTGAAGCCGACCCAGCGCCCGATGTTCGGGCCGATCGCGACCGCGGATGGATATGTGATGGTTGCGATCGCCAGCGAGAAAACCTTCCAGAGCCTGATGAAGGTGATCGGCCATCCGGAGTGGGTGAGCGATCCGCGTTTTGCCGTCTATGCCGACCGCCGCGACAACTGGGCGAGCCTGATGGAGGGCGTCGAAGCCTGGTCGGGCACCGTTACGACAGAAAAATGTCTCACGGCGCTCAATGCCGAGGGCGTTCCGAGTTCGGCCTATCGCACGGTGGCGCAGGCACTGGGCGATCCGCAAATCGCGCATCGCGGCGCGCTGGCCGAGGTGGAGGATGGCGGCGGCACCTTCAAGGTTCTCAACCTGCCGTTCCGCATGTCCGGAGCCAGCGTCTCGGCGGGCAAGCGGATGGCGACCCTGGGCGAACACACGGTCGCGTATCTCCGGGAGACCGGGCTTTCGGAAGACGAAATAGCGGCCTTCACGGGCAAGCGGCTGGCGACAACGCCGGGTTGATCCGGTTGAGACCTGCGGCTTTTCATCCAGACGCCATCCAGCGGTCTTGCCGTCGCCGGTAATTCCAGCCAATCTGCCGCGCAGTCGTCGACGATCCGGAATACCGGACGCAGGGTCTATTGGAGGGAGCATCAAATGAAAGCGGCAATCCGCTCGCGGGCGTTTGCGCCAATATTTCATGTCGCGGTATTTGGTCTTGCCCTGATTGCAAGCCCCGCCAGCGCCCAGAAGCAGGGCGGCAGCATCACCGTCGGCCTCGAGGCCGATATTCCTGGTTTCGATCCGCTCAAGGTCGGCGTGTTCGATACGGCGGCATTGACGGCTGCTTCGTCGATCTTCGACACGCTCACCACGCTCGACGACAAAGGCGTAGCGCAGCCGAAACTCGCGCTCTCCTGGAGTTCTTCCCCGGATTTCAAGACCTGGACCTTCAAGCTGCGGCCAGGGGTCAAATTTCATGATGGCACGCCCTTCAATGCCGAGGCAGCCAAGGCGAATTTCGACCGGCAGAAGGATCCGGCCAACAAGTGCCGCTGCGCCTTCTACATCTCCGGTATCAACAACGCGCAGGCGCCGGACGAACTGACGCTGGTCTACAATCTGAAAGATCCGTCGGTGAACTTCCCGGCGATCATCACCATTCCAAGCGCGAACTGGGTCATGCAGTCGCCGACGGCGTGGAAGACCAAGGGCGACGAATACAACCGCAATCCGGTCGGCACCGGACCTTATACATTGAAGTCCTGGGCCGCGGGCGATCGCCTGGTTCTCGAACGCAATCCGGTCTATTGGAACAAGGGGCGTCCCTATCTCGATCGCCTGGTTTTGAAGCCGTTGCCGGATGCGCAGTCGCGCTTCGCCAGTCTGCAGTCAGGCGAGGCGGATATTATCTGGGACGATGAATTCGACGCCGACAATATTCAGAAGGCCCAGAAGGACCCCAAGCTCAAGGTCCACACCTACGCCGGGTCCGGCGCCGCGGTCTACGCTTTCAACACCAAGACTCCCCCATTTGACGACGTGCGGGTGCGTCAGGCATTGGTGATGGCGCTCGACCGCAAGAAGATGTCGCAGGCAATTACCAATGGCCTTTCCCGCCCGGCCAGCAATCCATTCGGCGACGGCTCGTGGGTCAAGTGCAAGGATGACGGCGCGCTGCCTTTCGATGTCGAAAAGGCCAAGGCGCTGATCAAGGACTACGGCAAACCGGTCGAGTTCAAGATGATCGTCACCGCGACGCCGCGCGGGCGCACGGTGGGTCAGGTGCTGCAGCAGTTTTGGAAGCAGGTCGGCGCCAACATGGAAATCGAGCAGGTCGATCAGGCGACCATCGTTCCGCGCGCCTTCATGCGCCAGTTCCAGCTGACGCCGTGGCGGATCGTCGATCTCGCCGATCCCGATGCGCAGATGTACGCCAATTTCCGCACCGGCAGCCCGGTCGCACTGGCCAATTACTCGAATCCGGAACTCGACGCGCTGCTGGACCGCGCGCGGGTCACGCCGGACCCAGCCAAGCGGACCGAGGATTACTGCGCCATCAGTCGGCATGTCAACCAGCAGGCGATCTGGTTCTGGACCTTCCAGAACACCTATTACGCGCTCTCGAGCGCAAAGGTGAAAGGCCTGCCGAAGATGTACAGCGGGGTGATCGACGTCTCCGGGGCCTGGCTGGAATAACCGTCCATGCTGGGCTTTGTTGCGCGACGGCTCCTGTATCTGGTGCCGGTCCTGCTTGCGGTCTCGCTGCTGACCTTCCTCATCGCGTCGCTGCTGCCGGGCGATCTCGCCTACACCATCCTCGGCGATCAGGCGACGCCGGAAAAGGTGGCGGCGCTGCGCCATGACATGGGGCTCGACCAGCCGATCTGGTGGCGTTACCTCAGCTGGCTCGGTAATGTGCTGCAGGGCGATTTCGGCCGTTCGTTTCGCACCGGTCAAACGGTGCTGCAGGCCGTCGCCGAACGGCTGCCGGTGTCGCTGGAGCTGATGTTGCTGGCCCAGATCGGCGCCTTGACGATCGGCATTCCGCTGGCGATCGCCTGCGCGGTGCGCAGCGGCAGTGCCTTCGACCGTTTCATGACCGGCAGCGCCTTCAGCATGCTTTCGGTGCCGGCATTCCTCTCGGCCATCCTGCTGATCTATTTGTTCGCGGTCGAACTGCGGTGGCTGCCTGCGACCGGCTACATCCCGTTCCACGAAGACCCGGTCGGCAATCTCAGGTGCTTCCTGCTGCCGGCGCTGACGCTGGCGCTCGGCGAATGGCCGGTGCTGATGCGCGTGCTGCGTTCCGATATGATCCAGACCCTGCAGGAGGATTACATCGCGATGGCGCGCGCCAAGGGCCTGAAGCCGTCGCGCATCCTGCTGGTGCATGCCTTGAAGCCTTCGTCGCTGACGCTGGTGACGGTGACCGGCATCAATATCGGCCGCCTGATCGGCGGCACGGTCATCGTCGAATCGATCTTCGCGCTGCCGGGAATAGGCCGGCTGCTGCTCAGCGCCATCTTCACCCGCGACCTGATCATCCTGCAGGGGGTGGTGCTGATCGTCGCCCTTGGCTATGTGCTGATCAATTTCATCGTCGACCTGCTCTACGCCGTCCTCGATCCCAGGATTCGTCATGGCCACGCTTGAGCTCAGCATCGACGAGAGCGCCGCCGTCAGTCCTGTCAGGCGCACGCGCCGCCTGGGACTATTGTTCTGGATGGCCATCGGCTGGATGGCTTTCGTGTTTGCGCTCGCCGCATTTGCCGACCTGTTGCCGTTGCCGAGCCCCTTCCACATGGACATGCTGGAGCGCCGTGCGCCTGTCTCGGCCGAGCACTGGCTCGGTACCGACGGTCTCGGGCGGGACGTGCTGTCGCGGCTGATCTACGGCGCACGGATTTCGCTGATCGTCGGGCTTTGCGCGCCGGTCATTGGCCTCACGATCGGCGGCGCCCTTGGCATTCTCGCCGGCTATTTTCGCGGCCGCTTCGAGACGCTGGTGGTCGGCAGCATGGATACGCTGCTGGCGTTTCCGCCGCTGATCCTGGCGCTGGCCGTCACCGCCTATCTCGGGCAATCCCTGATCAACCTGACCGCCATTCTCGGCGTGCTCGGCATCCCCGCGTTCATGCGGGTGGCGCGGGCCACGACGCTGACGCTGGCGCGGCGCGAATTCGTGATCGCGGCGCAGGCGCTGGGTGCCAGTCATATGCGTATCCTGCTGCGCGAGCTGCTGCCCAACGTGTTCCTGCCGCTGTTCGCATTCTTCCTGCTTGGCGTCGCCGTCACCATCGTGGTCGAAGGCGCGCTGTCCTTCCTCGGCCTAGGCGTGCCGCCGCCGATATCGAGCTGGGGCATCATGATCGGGGAGGGTCGCGAGAGCCTGGAGATCGCGCCGCGGCTCGCCTTCATTCCCGCGGTCACCATGTTCCTGACCGTGCTTTCCTTCAATCTGGTCGGCGACACGTTGCGGGCTCTCACCGATCCGCGGCAGGGCGCGCTGTGAAGGGACCCGCACTGCTTTCCGTCGAGGGAGTGGCCGTCGATCTGCCGACGCCGCGCGGCAATCTTCGCGCGGTGGATCATGTCGATCTCTCGATCGGCGCCGGCCGCACGCTCGGCATCGTCGGCGAATCCGGTTGCGGCAAGACCATGCTGTCGCGCGCAATTCTGCAGCTGCTGCCGAAAAAGGCAAAATTGTCCGGCCGCGTGATGTTTGACGGCCAGGATCTCGTGTGCCTCGACCGCGAACGCCTGCGCAAGCTGCGCGGCCGTTCGCTGGCGGTCGTGTTCCAGGATCCGATGACCTCGCTCAATCCGGTGCTGACCATCGGCACCCAGCTGATCGAGACGTTGCAGGAGCATCTCGAACTCGACGGTGTGGCGGCGAAGATGCGCAGCGTTGAATTGCTGGCCGCGGTCGGGATTCCAGCACCGGAGCAGCGGCTGATGCAGTACCCGCACCAGCTTTCCGGCGGCATGCGGCAGCGGGTCGCGATCGCCATCGCACTGTCCTGCGAACCCAAATTGCTGATCGCCGACGAGCCGACCACCGCACTCGACGTCACGATACAGGCACAGATCCTCGATCTTTTGGCGCGCGAACAGCGCCGCCGCCACATGGCGATGATCATCATCACCCACGATCTCGGCGTCGTCGCCGGCCGTACCGACGAGGTGGCGGTGATGTATGCCGGCCGCGTCGTCGAGCGCGCGCCGACGCCCGATTTGTTCAAGAAGATGCGCATGCCCTACACCGAGGCCCTGCTGGCGGCGATCCCGAAGATCGACGCCAAGCCGCATACGCCGCTGCCGGCGATTTCGGGACGTCCGCCGGATCCGACCCGGCCGCTGAAGGGATGTTCGTTTTCGCCGCGATGCAAGTATGCCTGGGCGCAGTGCCAGGTCGAGAAGCCGCCGCTCGAGGACGCGGATTCGCCCGGGCACCAATATGCCTGCTTCCGTCCGCTCAACACCGAGGCGATCGCCCCCGCATGATGCCGTCTGTTCCGCAACCCGTCTCCGGCGATCCCCTGCTCAGGGTGGAAAACCTCGTCGTCGAATATCCCGTGGGCAACAAGACCGTGCATGCGGTGTCCGGCGTCAGTCTCGACATTGCGCGCGGCGAGACGCTCGGTCTGGTCGGCGAATCCGGCTGCGGAAAATCGACGCTCGGCCGCGCGGTGATGCAGCTGCGCAGGGCGGTGTCGGGCAAGGTGCTGTTCGACGGCCAGGACCTCACCGCGATGCAGGGCGATACGCTGCGGCGGATGCGCCGGCGCGTGCAGCTGATCTTCCAGGATCCGATCGCCTCGCTGAATCCCCGGCGGCGGATCGGAGATATCATCGCCGAACCGCTGGTGATATCCGGCGTCAAGGACGCGAAGAAACGCGAGCAGCTGGTCCATGACGTGCTCAGTGCGGTCGGCCTCGACCCCCATCTGGTGATCGGACGATTGCCGCACGAGTTTTCCGGCGGCCAGTGCCAGCGCATCTGTATTGCGCGGGCGCTGGTGCTCAATCCCGAATTCATCATCTGCGACGAGCCGGTGTCGGCGCTGGATGTGTCGATCCGCGCCCAGATTCTCAACCTGCTGGAAGAGATGAAGGCGCGTTACGGGCTGACGCTGCTGTTCATCGCCCACGATCTCGCGGTGGTGAAGGCGGTCAGCGACCGCGTCGCCGTGATGTATCTCGGCCGGCTCTGCGAGGTCGGTCCCTCCGAACAATTGTTTGCGCAGCCCGCGCATCCCTATACCGCGCTGCTGATCGAGGCGATCCCGGTGCCGGATCCGGACGTGCGGCCGGCCGAAAGCGTGGCGGTGGGCGAACCGCCGTCGCCGATTGCGCCACCCTCCGGTTGCCGCTTTCGTACCCGCTGCCCGCGAGCGGACCAGCGCTGCAGCGACGAAATGCCGGAGCTTCGCGAGGTCGCGCCGGCCCAGTTCGCGGCCTGCCATCATCCATTGATCGGGGCTGCTTAAGCGTCTAACACATTCACAACTGCGATCCGGAGGATGAACCCAACTCCCTCATGGTGAGGAGCGCGTCGACAGCGCGTTTGCGCTGCCGACGTGCGTCTCGAACCATCAGGAACACTACCTGACGCCATCCTTCGAGACGCCCGGCTTCGCCGGGCTCCTCAGGATGAGGTCCGAATTCATTCCAAGAGCAAGAACCATCGGGAGAGAAGCGATGAAGAGTTTTCAGGTTGCCGATTTCAACGCCCCCTTGCAGGAAGTCGACGCCCCGACCCCGCAGCCGACCGGCACCCAGGTGCTGCTCAAGGTCAAGGCGGCCGGCGTCTGCCACAGCGACCTGCACATCTGGGAAGGTGGCTACGATCTAGGCCACGGGCGCAAGCCACTTTCGCTGAAGGACCGCGGCGTGTCGCTGCCGCGCACCATGGGACATGAGAGCGTCGGCGAGGTGCTGGCGTTGGGGCCGGATGCCAAGGCGGATAACGCCGGTATCAAGGTCGGCGATGTCGTGCTGGTCTATCCCTGGCTCGGCTGCGGCAAATGCGAGACCTGCCTCGGCGGCGACGAGAATATGTGCGCCATCAAGCCGAACGCAATCGGCGTCTATTGCGACGGCGGCTATGCCGACCACATGACGGTGCCGCACCCGAAATACCTGATCAATCTGAACGGTCTCGATCCCATCACCGCGGCGCCCTATGCCTGCTCCGGCGTGACCACCT
>NZ_JAURXB010000265.1 GCF_030654605.1 Bradyrhizobium sp. | reverse complement strand
TACTGGGCCTTTGTCGGCCCGTTCGGCGGCGCCACCGCCGCCACCATCCTGCGGGCGCTGATCGATCATCCGGAGCGATCAGGCACGCCGCTCGCCCTCACCGTCAACTACTGCGCGCCGATCGCGGCCGGCGCCTTCGATCTCGACCTTCGCCTGGTCAAGGCCAACCGGTCGTCGCAGCATTGGTGCGTCGAGCTGACGCAAGAGGGCGGCGAGGTGGCGACGCTGGCGACCGCCGTGTTCGCCGAACGACGTCCGTCGTGGTCGCACCAGCCGGCGCCGTTTCCGCAGGCCACGCCATTCGAACAGATCAGGCCCTATCCCAAGATCAAGGCATCCTGGGCCAACCAGTATGATTTTCGTTTCATCGAGGGCAATCCGGATCTGGCCGGAGCGACGCCACAGGCCGAGCCGGCGAGCGCCTATTCCAAGGTGTGGATCGGCGACCGCGTTCCCAGGACCATCGACATGCTGTCGCTGATGTCGATGTCGGATGCATTCTTCGCCCGCATCTTTCACGTCAGGCGCGAGTTCGTGCCGTTCGGCACGGTGTCGCTGACGACCTATTTCCACGCCGACACGGACGAGCTCGCCGCAGAGGATACCAGCCGCGTGCTCGCCATCGCCGACGCGAGAATCTTTCACAAGAGCTATGGCGACCAGCACGGCGAACTCTGGTCGCCGAGCGGCCGGCTGCTCGCGACCACGACCCAGATCGCATATTTCAAGGCGTAGATGTCCGAAACCAACGCTGGCACTTCGCGCATTGCCCTGCTCGGCATTCCCCTCGAGATCGGCGCCTCGCAACGCGGCACGCTGATGGGGCCCGATGCACTGCGCACGGCTGGCATCGGCCGCGTGCTGAGGCAACTGGGATTTGCGGTCGAGGATCACGGCAATCTCGCGATATCAGCAGTTTCGCCCGCCGAGGGGCCGCCGCCGGCCCATGCGAAATATTACGACGAGATCAAAACCTGGATTCGCGCGCTCAGCGAACGCGCCTTCGAGCTCGCGCGCACGGGCGCCATTCCGATCTTCATGGGCGGCGATCACAGCCTGTCGATGGGGTCGGTGAACGGCGTCGCGCGTTACTGGAAACAACAGGACCGGCCGCTGTTCGTGCTGTGGCTCGACGCCCATGCCGACTACAACACGCCCGACACGACCGAGACCGGCAACATGCACGGCATGTCCGCAGCGTTCCTCACCGGTGAGCCCGGCCTCGACGGCCTGCTCGGCGACCAGCCCCGCGTCTCGATCCCCACCGACCGGCTCGACCTGTTCGGTATCCGCTCGATCGATCCGCCTGAAAAGGAGATGGTCCGCGACCGCCGGATCGCGACCGCCGACATGCGCGCGATCGACGAGTTCGGCGTCGGCGTCCTGATCCGGCGGCTGATCGAAAGGGTCAAGGCGCAGGGCGGCGTGCTGCATGTGTCTTTCGATGTCGATTTCCTCGATCCCGCGGTGGCGCCCGGTGTCGGCACCACCGTTCCGGGCGGCGCCACCTATCGCGAGGCGCACCTCGTCATGGAACTGCTGCACGATTCCGGACTGGTGCGCTCGGTCGATATCGTCGAACTCAATCCGTTCCTCGACGAGTGTGGCCGCACCGCGCGGGTCGCGGTCGAACTGATCGGCAGCCTGTTCGGCCTGCAGATCACCGACCGTCCGACGCCCAGCAATGCGGTGTTTCCCGACA
>NZ_JAURXB010000259.1 GCF_030654605.1 Bradyrhizobium sp. | reverse complement strand
TGCGCCGCGAGCCTTGCGCCGGCGCGGGCGATCATCTCGCCGCGGCGGATTTGCGACGCCGCGATCCTCTCCTTCATGAGCGCGAGGATTTCCGGCGGCGCGGTGTCGGGCGAGCCGGAGTTGAACGGCGGCGCCGGGTTGTATTCGAGCCGCAGCTGGATCGCCTCGGCGGTGCGCCGGTCGACCAGCAGCGATACCAGGGTCAGCGCGAAATCGATGCCCGCGGTGACACCGCCGCCGGTGACGCGGTTGCGGTCGACGCAGACCCGCGTTCTGGTCGGCGTTGCGCCGAACGCGGCGAGGAAATCCATCGCGGTCCAGTGCGTCGCCGCGCGGTAACCCTGCAGCAGCCCGGCGGCGCCCAGCACCAGCGATCCCGTGCATACCGAGGTGATGTATTTTGCGCCCGCCGCCTGCCGGCGCAGGAAGGCCAGCATCTCCTCGTCGTTGATCATGTCGTCGGTGCCGAGCCCGCCGGGCACGCAGATCACGTCGAGCTGCGGGCAATCGGCGAAGCTGACCGTCGGCGTGATCGTCAGCACGGAGTCGCTGGTGACCGGCTCGATCCGTTTCCAGATCAGATGCACCTGCGCGCCGGGCACGCTGGAGAACACCTGCAACGGTCCGGTGAAATCGAGCTGGGTCACCCGTGGAAACAGGACGATCCCGATCTGAAGCGGCGCGGACATGAGGATTCTCCGAAGGTGAGTTGACTAACCTTCACCCTGCCAGCCGCGCCTGCCGTCCGAAATGGCATTTTTCCCTCAATTTCTGCCATGGCCTCCTGTGCAAGGAAAAGCCCCGGGCGCGAGCCCGGGGCTTCGGAACGAGCTGCGAAGGCGATCGAAACGCGTTCAGTACTTCGCCACGACAGGTGCGTTGAAGCTGTAATTCAGCCCGGCGCGGACGACATGGAAACGATTGGATACGTTGGAATCGAAGGGCACCGCAACGACGGCGGGAACGGTGACGATGGACGTCCGCTTGCTCTTGCCGGCATCGATGTAGAGATATTCGAGCCGCGCCGACCAGCGGGCGTCGAGCGCGACTTCGGTGCCGCCGCCGATGAGGGACGGGCGCCGGTCCTTGACCTCGCCCATTTGTCCGGAAAAGATGTTTACCTCATTTACGGACAAAGAGGCCCGGCATGATCGGCGTTCTGATTTTTCCGGATTTCCAGTTGCTGGACGCGGCCGGGCCGATTTCGGCGTTCGAGATCGCCGCCCGTTTTGCCGGCCAGCCGCCGGCAATCAAGGTGCTGGCGGAGACGCCGGGTCCGGTTCGCAGTTCGTCCGGCGTCGAGATGCTGGCGCGCGGCCTCAAGCCGTCGGCAGCGATCACCACCCTGATCGTGGCCGGTGGCGAGGGGGTGCGGCAGGCGGCGACCTGCGCGAAGACGCTGGGCTTCGTGCGGGCCATGGCAAAACGCGGCATCCGTGTCGCCAGCGTCTGCTCCGGCGCCTACATCCTGGCCGAAGCAGGCCTGCTCGACGGCCGCCGCGCCACCACGCACTGGCAGCGGACCCCGCATTTTGTGAAGACCTATCCCAGGGTGAAGCTGGAGCCTGACCGCATCTTCGTCCGCGACGGCAACATCTGGAGCTCGGCCGGGATCAGCGCCGGCATCGATCTGGCGCTGGCGATGGCGGCGGAGGATTTTGGCGACGAGGTCGCGCAGCAGGCCGCGCGCCAGCTCGTGCTCTATCATCGCCGCAGCGGCGGCCAGTCGCAATTCTCCTCGCTGCTGGAATTGAAGGCGCCGACCGGCCGCTTCGCGCCATTGCTGGCCTGGGCGCGCGAGCATCTCGATGCGCCGCTGACGGTGGAGGACATGGCCGAGCAGGCCGGCATGAGTTCGCGGCATTTTGCCCGCGCCTTCATTGCGGAGACCGGGACCACGCCGTCGAAGGCGGTGGAACGCCTGCGCATCGAGGTGGCGCGCCAGCGCGTGCAATCCTCGTCCGAGGCGATCGAGCGCGTCGCCGAGACCACCGGCTTTCGCGATCCGGAGCGGATGCGCCGCGCCTTCATCCGCGCCTTCGGCCAGCCCCCGCAATCGCTGCGGCGCGCGGCGCGTGCGGGGTAACCGCCGTTACTTCAGCGGTGCATCGGGATGCCAGCCGATCACGGCAAGCATCACGAAGAAGCCGACGACATAGGCCGCCGCCACCGGCCAGCCCTGGCTGACCCAGCGTCCGACCGATTTTGCTTCCGGATACATGTTGGCGAGCGCCACACCGGCGGAGGAGCCGAACCAGATCATCGAGCCGCCGAAGCCGACGGCGTAGGCGAGATAGCCCCAGTCGTAGCCGCCTTGCTTCAGCGCCAGCGCGGTCAGCGGGATATTGTCGAACACCGCCGAGACGAAGCCGAGGCCGAGCGCAGTCTGCCACGAAGCGACCGGGAGTTTTTCGACCGGCATCAACGAGGCCGCGGTCACCAGCGCCAGCAGGAAGATGGTGCCCTTGATCGTCTCCGGCATGATCGACCAGTCCGGCGCGCGCAAGCCCGCGGTCAGCAGGATCACGGCCCAGACCGCGAGCCCGAGCACGGGAAGGATATCCAAGAGGGCCGGAAATTTCAGGTTCGCGGAGATGTTGGCGGCGAGTGCTGCCATTAGGATGGCGGCGACGATGAACACTCGCGCCGAGTCGATCTTCAATCCTTTCGGTGGATCTTTCTGGATCGGAGAGAAGCGGTGCTGCTGGATCGAAGCCGGCACGGCGAAGATCAGCATCGCAACGATGGCCGCGATATAGGCCTCCACCACGGCGAGCGGACTGACGCCGGCGATCCACATCATGGTGGTGGTGGTGTCGCCGACCACGCTGCCGGATCCGCCGGCATTCGACGCCGCGACGATCCCGGCGAGATAACCGATATGGACCTTGCCCCGGAAGACGTGCCGGGCCACCGTGCCGCCGATCAGCGCGGCCGCGATATTGTCGAGAAAGCTCGACAACACGAACACCAGCACCAGCAACACCACGCCACCCTTCCAGTCGTCGGGCAGCAGCGTCGGCATTTCATCGGGGATTCGGCTCTCCTCGAAATGCCGCGACAGCATCGCAAACCCCGTCAGCAGCAGGAACAGATTGGCGAGGATGACCCATTCATGCGCCATATGCTGGCCGAGGCCGGCAAAGCCTGTGCCGAATTTGAATCCGGTGAACGCCAGCTTGTAGACGATGATGGCGGCAAGCCCTGTCAGCGCCACCGGCAGGGTGTGGCGATGAAACAGTGCGACGCCGAGCAGGGTCAGCGCGAACAGGATGAAATCGACGGGGATTCCAAACAGCAGGATCGGTTCAATCACGGCGGCCTCGATATCGGTTGCGGTTCTAGTTCTGCGCCCTCAGCCACGCGCCGATCTCGCTGGCGGCGACATTAGCCTGTTGCAGCAATTTGCCCATGGTGAAGAAGCCGTGGAATTGGCCGGGAAAGTGCCGATAGGTGACCGCGACGCCGGCTTCCTTCAGTCGTGCGGCGTATTCGTCGCCCTCGTCGCGCAGCGGATCGGCGCCGGCGGTCAGCACATAGGCCGGCGGCAAACCCACCAGCGTCGTGGCGCGCGCGGGCGAGGCGCGCCAGTCGTGTACGTCGGCGGCGCCGTTCAGGTAGTGATCGCGAAACCATCTGATCACCGAATGCGTCAGCAGCAGACTGGTCTCCGGTTCGCTATGCGAGGGATGCGTCATGGTAAAGTCGGTGGCGGGATAGATCAGCACCTGGCCCGCGATCGCCGGCCCGTTGCCGTCGCGCGCCGATATCGCGACCACCGCGGCGAGGTTGCCGCCGGCGCTGTCGCCGCCGACCGTCAGCCTTGCGGCGTCGATGCCGAGCTGTCCGGCGTTATCGGCGATCCATTGGGTCGCGGCGATGGAATCATCGACCGCGGCGGGAAACTTGTGTTCGGGCGCGAGGCGATAATCGACGGAAATCACGATCAGCCGGCCTTCGTCGGCGAGCTTGCGGCACACCACGTCATGGGACTCGAGATCGCCGATCACCCAGCCGCCGCCGTGAAAGAACACCAGTGCGGGTGCCAGACCATCTGTCCGCCTCGGATTTTTCGGCGTGTAGATGCGCGCGGGAATGGGTCCGTGGGGGGCGGGGATCGCAAGCGGTTCTGTCGATGCAAGCTCCGGCGGCTCCGGGTTGGAGACGATGCGGCCGGCCAGATAAAGCCGGCGTGCCTCTTCATGCCTCACCGTCTCGTAAGGCGGCCGTCCGGCCTCCTGGAAGGCTTTGAAGACGGCGGCGGCATCGGGATCGAGAACAGCGGGCATGATGGGTGGACCTGTGGCGTGGGGTTTTGGGTGTGGCGGAGCAATTGAATCAGGCGGCGGTTCGTCCGCCATCGACGGTGTAGGACGAGCCGGAGACGTAGCTCGCCTCGTCGGATGCCAGGAACGCGACGATGGAGGCCACTTCGGACGCCAATCCGAGCCGCCGTGCCGGAATCCGGTCGACGATCTTCTCATTGGGAGGCGGCGAATTGCCGCCATTGCGGCCCTGCAGGATAGTCGAGAGCATCCGGCTGTCGATCAGGCCGGGGCAGACGGCATTGACGCGCACGCCGGTGCCGGTGCATTCCCACGCCGCGGTCTTGGTCAGCCCGATCACCGCATGCTTGCTGGCGCTGTAGACCGCGATGTGCGGCGATCCCATCAGGCCGGCGATCGATGCGGTGTTGATGATGCTGCCCTTGTTCTGCTTCAGCATCACCGGCAGGACGTGCTTCATCCCCAGGAACACCCCGACCACGTTGACGTCGAGCACGCGGCGAAACATCTCCAGCGAATATTCCGTGATCGGCTTGATGTCGCCCTCGATGCCGGCGTTGTTGTAGAAGGCGTCGATGGTGCCGAACGTGTCGACCGCGGCGCGGACGTAAGCCGCGACCTCGTCCTCATCGGTGACGTCGGCGACGACCGCCAGCGCCTGCGCCGAGGCCGGCAGGTCCCTGATCGCTTCCTCGAGGTCCTGCTGCCTGCGGTCGACCGCGACGAGGCGGGCGCCGCGTTCGGCCAACAGCCGCATGGTCGCGGTGCCGATGACGCCGGCAGCCCCGGTGACGACGGCGACCCGGCCATCGAGGCGAATTCGATCGGTCATTGCAGTGTTTCCCCTGTTGCTCCGGTTGCCCCGGATGTCCTGTGATCAGGCATGGCGCGGCCCCGCGCGAACCTTGATGGCTTCGACTATTTCATTTGTGGCGGGGGCTGACCAGTGGGCGGGGCAAGAGGACTATCAGGGGGCGAACCGCCCTTTCCCCGCCCTATTTGCCGTGTTAACCGATGGTCCTGCGAGCGGCGGATAAGTCTGTACAATGTCGCGAGCCCGATTCGCCTTTCAAAGCCGCGAGATGTTTCGAACCATTGCCCTGACCGGATTTGCGGCCCTCGTGGCCGCCACGACGATCTCGCTTGCGCCGCCGGCGCACGCGCAGATCGGCAATATCTTTTCCGATCCGGCGCCGCGCCCGCCTGGGGCCATTCCGCGCGGCGGCAGGGGGAGCGAGCCGCAGCCGCAACTCGACGACGACGACGAGCAGGTGCCGGAGCTGCCGAGGGGCCGCCTGCTGCCGACGCCGAATCGTCCGCCGCCGGGGCAGGGCGTGCCGCCGCCCGGTTCGGTGCAGACGCAGCCGCTGGCGCCGCCGCCGGGCACATCAGTCATTCCGCAAAATACCGCCCCGGGCATCGCGGTAGCTCCGCCGCAGCCCGGCGCCAATCCGCTGCCCGGCCTGCCGCCGGGACAGCGCCAGCCGACCAAGGGTGGCGCCGTGCCGCAGACGCCGGCCAGCATTCAGCCCGGCGACGAGGTGGTCACCGAGCCGCCGGCGCAGAAGATCGTCAACAAGAAGGCGAGCTTCTCCGGCTTGGACAAGATCACCGGGCGCATCATCAATTTCGACGAGGATATCGGCGAAACCGTCCAGTTCGGCGCGCTGCGGGTGAAAACCGCGGCCTGCTATACCCGCCCCGCGACCGAGGCCGCCAACACCGACGCCTTCGTCGAGGTCGACGAGATCACGCTGCAGGGCGAGGTGAAGCGGATTTTTTCCGGCTGGATGTATGCGGCGAGCCCGGGCCTGCACGGCGTCGAGCACCCGATCTACGACATCTGGCTGACCGACTGCAAAGGCCCGGAAACCACCATCGTCACCGCGGCGCCCGAGCCGCCGCCGAAACCCGCGCCGCCGCCGCCCGTCCAGAAACGCGCGCCGCCGAAGCAGGTCCAGCGTTCGGCGCCGCCGCCGCAGCCGCAATTCCAGCAGCAACCGCCGCCACCTCCGCCGCAACAGCAGCCCGGCGGCCTGTTCGGGATTTTCAGGTAGCTCACGAGTGACGCTCAGCCGCGCGCGGCAATGATCTCCAGCGCCCGCGCGCCGCTGACGGGAGCATCGACCGGCAGCCTGGCAAAATCGGCCGCCGCGCCCTTGATCGCCTTGTCGAGCAGCACGGTGTAGCGCCGCCGCGGAATCTCGACCGCGCCGAACGAGCGCAGATGCTCGGTGACATATTGGGTGTCGAGCAGCTCGAATCCGCCCGCGATCAGCCGCGCCACCAGATGCACCAGCGCCACCTTGGAGGCGTCGCGGGCGCGATGAAACATGCTCTCGCCGAAAAACGCGCGGCCGAGGCTGACGCCGTACAGGCCGCCGACCAGGTCGCCATTCTGCCAGACCTCGACGCTGTGGCAGTGCCCGAGCCCGTGCAGGCCCAGATAGAGATCGCGGATCCGCTTGTTGATCCAGGTGTCGTCGCGGCCGGGCTGCGGCGCGGCGCAGCCCGCGATCACCGCCTTGAAAGCGGTGTTGACCGTGACGGTGAAGACGTCGGAGCGCACGGTGCGCGCCAGCCGTGAGGCGATACGAAAGCCGTCGAGCGGAATCACGCCGCGCATTTCCGGCTCGACCCAGAACAGCGTCGGATCGTCGGCGCTTTCGGCCATCGGAAAGATGCCGCAGGCATAGGCGCGCAGCAGCACTTCGGGCGTGATGTCGGAGGAGGCGGAGTCGCGCGATGCCATGGCTGGCAGGATAGCAGTTTAGGGGCGGCAGCGGCTAGCTCGCCGCCGTGCAGCCGGGTTTTGCCGCAGGCTTGTTGACGCGGCGGAACCGCAGCACGATTCTGGTGCCGGCATGCGCGGGATCGCGCTCGACGCTGGCTTCGAGTTTGGAGGCCATCGCGGAGACGATGCGCTGGCCCATGCCGGTGGAGCGCGGGTCGGTCTTGACGTTGAGGCCGACGCCGTCGTCGCAGATCGCCAGCTCCAGATCGTCGCCGTCGGCATCGAGCGTGACATGGATCGGCCCGGCGCCGTCGGGGTAGGCGTATTTTACCGCATTCATCACCAACTCGTTGACGATGATGCCGATCGCCACCGCGCGGTCGGGGTCGATCTCGACCGGCTCGGCTTTCAGGGTCAGCCGCGACATCTTGTTGCCTTCGGCGGACCGCCTCAAATCCTCCAGCAGGGCCTCCAGATACTGGTTCAGCAGCACGCTCTTCAGATCGTGCGAGGTGTAGAGCCGGCGGTGCACCTGCGCCACCGCGGCGACCCGTCCCATCGCATTGGTCAGCGCCGCCTTGACGTCGTCCTGGCTGGCTGAATTGGCCTGCAGGTGCAGCAGCGAGGCGATGATCTGCAGCGAATTGCCGACGCGATGGTTGACCTCGCGCAGCAGCACCTCGCGCTCGGCGGCGAGCGCGGCATAGCGATCGCGCGAGGCGTGGACCTCGGCCTCGGCCTCGTCGCGGGCCTTGCGAACCATCGCCTGCTGGATCGCGCTGTCGACGGCAACATGGAGCAGGGGGATGAAATCCCCCTGGACGTCCTTGACCAGGTAATCGACGGCGCCGGCCTTCAGCGCGGTGACGGCGATCGCGGAATCCTGCGACGCCGTGACGAACACCACCGGCGGCGCGTTCGGGATCTTCAGGATCCGCTCCAGCGTTTCGAGGCCGTCGAGGCCGGGCATGTATTGATCGAGCGCGATGACGTCGATGCCGCCCTGACGCAGCCGCTCCAGCCCTTCGGCGCCGCCGTTCGCATGCACCACCTTGACGCCGAGCCGCGTCAGGCCGCGGTCGACCAGCCGGGCCAGCGCCGGATCGTCGTCGATGTAAAGCAGCGTGGGCATGGTCGCGGTCATGTGGCGGCTGCGGGTACCTGAATGACGGAGAAGAACAGTCCGAGCTGGCGAATGGCGTTGGCGAAGCTTTCGTAGTTCACCGGCTTGGTGATGTAGACGTTGGCGCCGAGTTCGTAACAGCGCTTGATCTCCTGGGAATCGTCGGTCGTGGTCAGCACCACGACCGGCGCGCATTTGAGATACGCGTTTTCCTTGACCCGCCGCAAGATGTCGATGCCGGTCATGTCGGGCAGATTGAGATCGAGCAAAATCAGCAGCGCGTTGCCCTTGTGGGCGAGGCCGGTGCCGTCGCTGCCGAACAGGTACTTGACCGCATCTGTACCGTTGGTGAACGGCACGATCTCGTTGTTGACGCCGGAACGGCGGATATTGCGCTCGATCAGGCGGGCGTGCCCCTCGTCGTCCTCGATCATGATGATGGTGACTGGATTGCTCATGACTCTCTGTTCCGGTTAGTGGCTGCCCAGCGAATGGGGAGCGTGGTGGTGAAGGTACTGCCGTGGTTGAGTTCCGATGCTACCGACATGGTTCCCCCGAGCCGCCGCACCAGGGCCCGGACGTGGGCGAGCCCGATGCCCTGGCCGGGTTTGTCCTGGGTGCCGGCGCGGCGAAACAGGTCGAAAATCCGCTGGTGGTCCTTGGGATCGATGCCGCGTCCGTTGTCGGAGACCTCGAATATCGCGAAGCCGAGCTTGGTGCGGCCCCGGATATGGATCTCCCCGGGAACTCCCGGCTCGAGATATTTCAGCGCGTTGTCGATCAGGTTGGAGAAAATCTGTTCCATCGCGAGGCGGTCGCTGACGATGTCGGGCAGCGGTTCGATGTGGATGGTGGCCTCGGCCTCCGCGGCCTGATGCGCCACGGTGCTCACGATGGTTTCGATCAGTTCGCGGGTGTCGATCTGCACCGGCACGAACTCGCGCCGCCCCTCGCGGGTCAGGTTGAGGATCGCCGTGATCAGGCGGTCCATCTTGGCGATCGACGACTTGATGAAGCCGAGCGCCTCGGAGAAATCCTGCGAGAGTTGCCTGTCGGCGCCTTCGAGCACGGGCTCGGCGCTGTCGGTCGCGTTATCGGGCGCCACCGGCGCCGATGATTGCGCGCGGGCAAGGGAGGCGATCCGCCGGAAGATGTCGCCGCGCAGTTCCTCGAGCTCGCTGGTGAAGCCCATGATGTTGACCAGCGGCGAGCGCAAATCGTGGCTGACGATATAGGCAAAGCGCTGGATCTCGTCGTTGGCCTCGCGCAGATCGGCGGTGCGCTCATCGACGGTGGATTCCAGATTGAGGTTGTTGTCGCGCAACAGCGCCTCGGCTTCGTCGCGCGCGCTGGCGGAGCGCCGCACCAGGAAGATGGAAATGCCGGCCAGCGCGATCACGAGGCCGGATCCGGCGATGGTCACGACGGCCGCAAGCTGCTGGCTGCGGTCGGCGTTGACGGTTCGCTCGCCGAACCGCCGCGCTTCTTCGGTCTGCATCTCGTCTGCGATCCTGCGGATCGTCCCGGTGGTGTTGCCGGCGGCCGCCTCGAGCACCAGCGCCACGGCGCCGTCGACCCGGTTCTGCTTGACGAAGTTCATCTCCGTCGCGAACTGGTCGAGCCGCGCTTCGACCGCCGCCTTCAGCTTTTTCACGTTGTCGGCCTGACGCGGATTGTCCGATATCGATCGTATCAGCCTGTCGACGTTGGGAATGACGGTCGCAACCGCAGCCTCGTGGTCCCTCAGAAGCTCCGGTTCACGGGTCAGCAGAAAGCCGCGCGCATCGCTTTCAGCGCGGCGGATTTCAAGCAGCAGGTTGCTGATCTGGTTCTGGACCTCGACGGTGTGCACCACGAGGCCGCTGTCCTTGCGGGCCTTGTTGACCAGCAGGACGGAGGCGGTGCTGATCGCGACCAGCACCAAAAATCCCGCCGCAAGCAGCAGGATCTGGCCAACAGCGCGGCGGCGCGCGGCGTCAGGCGTCACGGCAGTCTCGAGTCATGAAACGACGGAATTGCAGCAACCCCCTGGATGGCAAGGTTTCCCCACGGGTGAGAACGCCGCTCCGGCCAATTGGTTCCAGGATGTTTGCGCCGAGGGCCGTCAGCCGGGGTTCTGGCCGGCCAGATACTGTTCGAGCCAGTGGATATGGTAGTCGCCGTCGATAATGGCGGGCTCCCGCACCAGCGCCCGGAACAGCGGCAACGTGGTCTCGATGCCCTCGACCACCATTTCGTCGAGCGCGCGGCGCAGCCGCATCAGGCACTCGCCCCGGGTCTTGCCATGGACGATCAGCTTGCCGACCAGCGAGTCGTAATAGGGCGGGATGACGTAGCCCTGATAGACGGCAGAATCGATCCGCACGCCGAGGCCGCCCGGCGGATGGTATTGCGTGATCCTGCCCGGTGACGGGCGGAAGGTCTGGGGATTTTCCGCGTTGACGCGGCATTCGATGGCGTGGCCGATGATCTGGATTTCGTCCTGCGTCGCCGGCAGTTCGCCGCCGGCGGCGATCCGGATCTGCTCCAGCACGAGGTCGATATCGGTGATCGACTCGGTGACGGGATGCTCGACCTGGATCCTCGTGTTCATTTCGATGAAATAGAACTCGCCATCCTCGTACAGGAATTCGATGGTGCCGACGCCGAGATATTTCATGTCCTGCATCGCCTTGGCGCAGGTCGCGCCGATTTTGGCGCGTGCTGCCGCCGCCAGGACCGGCGAGGGGCCTTCTTCCCAAATCTTCTGGTGACGCCGCTGCAGCGAGCAGTCGCGTTCGCCGAGATGGATGGCGCCGCCGCGGCCGTCGCCGAGGATCTGGATTTCGATGTGTCGCGGCTTCTGCAGGTATTTTTCCAGATAGACCGAGGCATCGCCGAACGCCGACTTGGCCTCGTTGGACGCGGTCGACAGCGCCAGCATCAGGTCTTCGGCGGTCTGCGCCACCTTCATGCCGCGACCGCCGCCGCCGGAAGCCGCTTTCACCAGCACCGGAAAGCCGATCGACTCCGCGATCGCCATGGCGTCGTCCTCGGGACCGACGCCGCCGTCGGAACCGGGCACCACGGGAATACCGAGCCGCTTGGCGGTCTTCTTGGCCTCGATCTTGTCGCCCATCAGGCGGATGTGCTCGGCCTTCGGCCCGATGAAATGCAGATTGTGCTCGCCGAGGATTTCGGCGAAGCGGGCGTTTTCCGACAGAAAGCCGTAGCCGGGGTGCACGGCGTCGGCGCCGGTGATCTCGCAGGCGGAAAGCAATGCCGGGATGTTGAGGTAACTGTCCTTCGACGGCGGCGGGCCGATGCAGACGCTCTCGTCGGCCAGCCGCACATGCATGGCGTCGGCGTCGGCGGTGGAATGCACCGCGACGGTGGCAATGCCGAGTTCCTTGCACGCGCGCAGGATGCGCAGGGCGATCTCGCCGCGATTGGCTATCAGGATCTTGTCGAACATCGCGGCGCCTGACGTTGACGAATTCTATTCAATGATGACGAGCGGTTCGCCGAATTCGACCGGCTGGCCGTCCTCGACGAGAATCTGCGTCACGGTGCCCGCGCGCGTCGACGGGATCTGGTTCATCGTCTTCATCGCTTCGATGATCAACAGCGTCTGCCCGATCGCCACCCTGGAGCCGACCTCGATGAACGGCTTGGCGCCGGGCTCGGACGCCCAGTAGGCGGTGCCGACCATCGGCGAGGGCACCACGCCCGGGTGTTTTGCCAGATCCGCGATGGCGGCCGGTGTAACGCTCGCGGCGGATCCATGGGAACCCGAGGGCATGTGCTGGAAATTCGCCGGCATCGATGCGGCGATGCTGATGTTGCGGGCGACCCGCACCCGCAGGCCGGACCGTTCGATCTCGATCTCGGTGAGACTGGTCTCGTCGAGCAGCAATGCGAGTTCGCGAATGAGCGCACTGTCGTCGCTGTTGAACTTCGCGGCTTTTGTATCGTCAGGCTGGCTCGCCATGATCTTGATCCGGAGCTTTCTGTGGGGTGACGGGCGAAAAGGCGTCAGGCAGTCGCCTTGACGCCGATTTTGGCGGCAAGGCCCTGGATCGCCAGTCGGTAACCCTCGATGCCGAAGCCGCAAAGCGATGCGAACGCGGCCCGGGCGGTGAAGGAATGATGGCGGAATTCTTCGCGGGCATGGATATTGGTGACGTGCACTTCGACGGTCGGAATTTTTACCGCCATCAGGGCGTCGTGCAGCGCGATGGAGGTGTGTGAATAGCCGCCGGCGTTGATGATGATCCCGGCGGCTTTTTTCGTAAGCGCCTCGTGGATGAAATCGATCAGCTCGCCTTCGCGGTTGGATTGCCTGCAGTCGGCCTTGAGGCCGAACTGGGCAGCGGTCTGTACGCAGAGTTGCTCGACGTCGGCAAGCCTGGCGTGGCCGTATTTCTCGGGCTCCCGGGTCCCCAACAAATTGAGGTTGGGGCCGTTGAGCACATAAATCGTCTCGGCAGGTCTCTCGGCCATCCAGATCCCGGTAATGCTGCTGCGGTGGCGGCGGTTATAGGTAACATCAGGCCCAAGGGGAAGCCTCTAGGGCGCCCCGGACCCTGCCCAAATGCCTCACCCGGCTTGTAAAAAGCCATGCGGAACCTGAGGAAACCATTGATTAACCAAGGTTTGAGGATGGCACAAGGCAGGCTCGTCCACAGGCCGGCTATCGGCTCACACGAAAGGGGCGGGCATTGCTGCCCGCCCCGAACGCCTGAAGCAGTTGGCTGCTCTCAGCCGTTAGGCCTCGATGACGTAGACGATCTCGTAGGTCTCGGGCTGAACGATGACGTAACGGCCTTTGACCAGGATGACCTTATAGCCGCGCCATTCCGGATAGATCTCGACGATCCGCGGCGGAAGCGGATAGAAGGTGACCGAACTCGGAACCCGCGTGCCAACCGAGATATTGAAGTTGACGTTGGTGGTTTCCTTGATGCTCGTCTCCGACTTGATGGCGGAGACGATCTGCGTGCGTTTCTCAGCCGGCGGAGCTGCGGTCGCCGACGTCGCGGCGTTACCGGTGGTGGTCGTGGACTTGCTGTCGGTCTGGGCGGTGCCGCTCTTGCTCGTCGTGCCATCCCTGGACTGCGCGCTGTCCTTCGTGGCGTCCTTGGACATGCCGTCCTTTGACTGCACGCTCTTCGCGCCGTCCTTGCTCATGCCGTCCTTGGACTGAGCGCTATCCCTGGTGCTGTCCTTGGTCATGCCATCCCTGGACTGCACGCTATTCGCACCGTCCTTGGACATGCCATCCCTGGACTGAGCGCTGTCCTTGCTCATGCCCGGAGCACTGCCGGAATCGCGGTTCATCGCGCCACCCGACGGTGCGCGCTCCTGCTGCGCGGCGGGCGGGCTGCCACCCGCGGAAGCGCCACCTGCCGCGCCGCCCGCACCACCGGCGCCTTGCGCAAAGGCGAATCCGCTGCCCGCTATCAACGCAGCGGCCGCTACCGACATCATAAAACGACTAGTCATGGATTATCTCCTCACCTGATTGCATTGCCCGTGCCGACAACGACGCCAGTGAAGCGATGTTCCGTGCGTTCGCCGGTTCCACCGATTTTGTCTGGTGAGCGCGCGATGAACCGTCCGACTTTGAAAAGGCGCAAACAAAAAGCCGGCTCGAGAGCCGGCCTTCGGTTCAGCAACGCTGCAACATCAGATTGCAGGAGATGCGGTTCAGCACGTCGCCTTGCCGCAACGCGCGACGCCGATTTTTTCCCGCAGGGTTTCGACGCCGACCGCGCCGATCACCACCTGCTTGCCGATCACGTAGCTGGGCGTGCCGTTCATGCCCATCGCTTCGGCGAGCTTGAAGTTCTCCTCCAGCGTGGCGCGCACTTCCGGACTGGCGAGATCCTTCTCGAGTTTAGCCATGTCGGCGCCGGCTTCCTTGGCGGCGGCCATCGAGCGCGCCTTGTCGGCCTGGCCCTTGCCGTTCAGCAGCTTCTGGTGAAAGTCGAGATACTTCTTGCCGCCGGGATCCTGCATGCGCATGGCGACTCCGACCTGGGCGGCCTCGACGGAGCCGGGGCCGAGCACCGGGAATTCCTTCAGCACCACCTTCAGCTTCGGGTCGGATTTCATCAGCTCCATCATGTCGGTCATGGCGCGTTTGCAATAGCCGCAATTGTAGTCGAAGAATTCCACCATGGTGACGTCGCCGTCCTTCGGGCCGATGGTGACGCCGCGCGGCGATTTGAAGATCGCGTCCTCATTCCTGGCTACTCCGGCGGCATGCTTCTCGGCCTCGGCGGCGGTCTGGCGCTTGCTGAGCTCGGCCATCGCCTCTTCCAGCACCTCGGGATGCTTGAGCAGGTAATTCCGGACGATGGTTTCGATATCGCCGCGCTGGATGTCGGAAAAACTCTGCGCGGAGGCCGGCGCCGGCGCCCCGCAGAGTGCGAGCGCGAACAGGGCGGGGGCGAGCAGGCGGAACGAGCGCATGGGAAAATCCTCTTGGACGAATTGATTGGCTAGGTTGTGCAGGGGCCGGTTTTGCGAAACCTTAGGTCCGGCCGGTGTATTTTGAGTTGCTTGTTTCTAGTTGCTCTTCTGGCCCGGCAGCGGCTTGGCGGAGACGATGTCGTCGGCCTTGACCCAGCCCGGCGTGCCGATCGCGAACCGGGTCTTTGCCCGCGAGGCCAGATCGCGTGCGGTCTTGTTGTCGCCGCGCAGGAAGGCCGCCTGGGCGGAAGCGAGGTCGGCCTGCGCAAGATCTCCTTTTCGGCCGTAGGCCATCGCGAGCTGGGTATAGCCGATCGGCGCCTCGCTCTCGCGCGCCACCGCCGCGCGCAGAATCGCGATCGCTTCCTCCGTGTGGGCGTTATTATTAGTCGCTACCAGCGCCTGCCCAAGTAACATCTCGATGAGCGGGGCGTTATTCGACAGCTGCACCGCCTTGCGCAGCGGCACGATGGCCTCGGCCGCCTTGCCGCCTTCCAGCAGCGCCTGGCCGCGCAACTCGTAAAAGTAAGGGTTGGCGGGCTGCAGCTGGATCAGCGCGTCGATCTGGGCGATCGCGCTGCGCAGGTCGCCATGCCGGTAGGTGGCGATGGCGCGGGCATAGCGCGCGGGCAGACTATCGCTCGACAGCGGATAGCGCCGGTAGACGGTGTCCTGACGTTCCATGAAGGCCGAGATCTTGGCGCGCACCATGTCGTGGCGCAATTGCAGGGCCGGGTCGTCCTTCTTGTCCCAATAGGGGCTCGAACGCGCCAGTCCTGCGAGCGCTTCGACACGCTCGGCCGGCATCGGATGCGACATCACATAGGGATCGGAACCGCGCGCGGCAAACAGGCTCTCGTTGGTGAAGCGCTTGAAGGTTTCGTACATGCCCTTGGCGGACTGGCCGGTGGCGGTCAGGAACTTGACCCCGGCGCGGTCGGCGTTTTCCTCCTGCTGGCGCACATAGGAGAGCAGGGTGCGGCGGATCACTTCCTGCGGCGCGGACATCGCCGCCGCGCCGACATTGGCGAGACCGCTATTGGTGCCGCTTCGCGCGCCCGCAACCAGCGCGCCGGCGCCGAGCAGCATGGCGATGATCATTTGGGTCTGCGCCGCCGCCAGTTGCTCGCGCAGCTTCGAGAGATGGCCGCCGGCGAGGTGGCCGGTTTCATGCGCCATCACCCCGATGATCTGGTTCGGGGTTTCCGACTGCATGATGGCGCCGTAGTTCACGAAGATGCGCCGGCCGTCCGCGACGAAAGCGTTGAACGCGCTCTCGTTGATGATGACCATCTGGATGTTCTGCTTTTCCATTCCCGCCGCGCGCAGGATCGGGCGGGTGTATTCGCGCAGCAGCTGCTCGGATTCGGTGTCGCGCAGGACGCGCAGACCCCCTCCTTGCGCAAGCGCCGGCATCGGCGCAATGACGAGCGCGACCGCCGTGGCAAGGGCGGTCAGTTTCGACATTTTCTGGCGCAGGACGATGCGGAGCAACATGGCCTTCTCGGGGGATTGGCGGCGGGCCGGATACGAGATATGCCCTAACAAACCGCCGAATGCGGCTTGTCTGGGGCCAGGAACCTGTTTTTGGTCCCCGTTTTAGTCCTCTTTTTCCCTGGTTCGAATAGCAGATATCGATGCTTGATGCGACACTGAGAGACCGGGCCCGGGGCTTGCTGACGGCGTCGGCGCGAAGCAATGTTCCGCCGTTCATGGTGATGGACGTGATGGCGGCGGCGGCCCGCATCGAGGCGGCCGGCGGCCATGTGATTCACATGGAAGTGGGCCAGCCCTCGGCGTCGGCGCCGAAGCCTGCGATCGCGGCCGCCCACGCCGCCCTCGAACTGGGGCGGATCGATTATACCTCGGCCCTGGGCACTCCCTCGCTTCGCGCGCGGATCGCCCGGCATTATCGCGAGACTTACGGCTGCGCCGTGGATGCCGAGCGGATCGTGATCACGACGGGATCGTCCGGCGCGTTCATCCTGGGCTTTCTCGCGATGTTCGAGCCGGGCGACCGCGTCGCGGTCACGGTTCCCGGCTATCCGCCGTATCGCCACATCCTCACCGCGCTCGGCTGCGAGCCGGTGCTGATCGAGACCTCGAGCGAAACCCGGCACGCGCTGACCGGCGAAGCCTTGCTGGCGGCCCATCACAAGATGCCGCTGAAGGGCGTGCTGGTCGCCAGCCCGGCCAATCCCACGGGGACGATGATGTCCCGCGAGGCGCTCACCAGCCTGATGGCGGCGGCAGAGGGCGCGGGCATCCGTTTCATCTCCGACGAAATCTATCACGGCCTCGATTATGCGTTTCCCGCGGTCACGGCGGCGGAACTTTCGCCTGATGCCCTGGTGATCAATTCATTCTCGAAATATTTCTGCATGACCGGCTGGCGGGTCGGCTGGATGGTGGTGCCGGAACCGCTGGTGCGGCCGATCGAGCGGCTGCAGCAGAATCTTTCGATCTCGGTGCCGACCCTGTCGCAGATTGCGGCCGAAGCCGCTTTCGATGGCCGCGCCGAGATGGAAGCGATCAAGCGCGGCTATCAGGAGAACCGCCGCATCCTGATCGACGGTTTGCCGCAAGCCGGGCTCGACAAATTTCTGCCCGCCGACGGCGCGTTCTATCTCTACGCCGACGTCTCCCAATTCACGTCCGACAGTTTTGCCTTTGCCGGCCTGATGCTGGAAAAAGCTGGTGTCGCGGCCACCCCCGGGGTCGACTTCGATCCGGTTCATGGCCGTCAGTTCATCCGGTTTTCCTACGCGCGTTCCGCCGACGAGATGCGCGAAGCGGTCGCGCGCATCACCAAATGGCTCGGCTAGCGGCGCGAACGCTCCGCTTCACCGCCATTCACGCCCAACACCCGTTCACATCAAGGAGATGTTCTTGTCAGTCAGATCAACGTCGGGGCTCGTCGCCGTCAGGCATTCTCCGCTCGCCGCCGTGGCGTGGCCGCAGCCCGCCGCCGGATTTTCGCTGGTGCTGCGCGGCGCAGTCCTGATCGCGCTCGGGACGGCGCTGCTGACGCTCTCGGCCAAGATCAACCTGCCGCTTCCTTTCGTGCCGATGACGCTGCAGACGCTGGTGGTGCTGGTGATCGGCGCCGTCTATGGCTGGCGCCTCGGCTGCACCACCATCATCGCCTATCTGGCGGAAGGGGCGATCGGATTGCCGGTATTCGCCGGTCCCGTTGGCGGCCTGGCGCCGCTGATGGGTCCGACGGCCGGGTACCTCTGGGGCTTCGTGGCCGCCGCCTTCGTCACGGGATGGCTGAGCGAGCGCGGCTGGGATCGTTCGGTGCCGCTGCTGTTCGTCGCGATGGCGCTCGGGCACATCGTCATTCTCGCGGCAGGGTTCGGCTGGCTTGCCTTCGGCATGAAACTCGGCGCCGAGAAGGCATGGCTGGTCGGGATCGTGCCGTTCCTCGCGGGCTCCCTGGTCAAGAACGCCCTCGGCGCAGCGCTGGTGCCGGCGACCAGACGCCTGTTCGATCGTCGCGGATAAGCACCGGCGCCGATCATGAACGCGTAAGCGGTCGCCTCGGGGAACTAAAAACCGCCCGGTTTTGCCGGGCGGTTTTTCAGTCTCGAAATTTCCTGGTTTACTCGCCGTTGCCGAAGCGTCGTGACCACCAGCCGGCCTTGCGCGGCTGGGTGTCGGTCGTCGTCTCGGCGGCGGACTGCGCCGGGGCTGACGCCGGCGGCTCAGGCGGAGCGTGGGACACGGGGGCGGCGGCTTCAGGCTGGGCGGTTGCCAGGAAGCTCACCTTCTCACGCACGGTCGAACGTCGTCGCGCGGCGGCTCTTTCTGCCTCCTGCGCGGTCTCCGTTTCGCCGGAGGCTCGCGCCGGCTCGGGCTGAGGCGGGGCTGCCGGAGCGATGGATTGCGGCTCCGGCGGTGGTGCCGGTGGTTCGGGCTGCACGGCGGGCGCGGCTCGTTCGATCGAATAACCATCAAAATCGGCCACCGCCTCGGAGACTTCCGGCGGCGATGTCGGGCCGAGTTCGTCCGCGATCGATCCGATCAGACCATCCTCGGGTCCGCCGCGCCGGCGGCGTCCACCGCGGCGTCCGCGGCGGCGAGGCCGCCGTTCGCCGTCCGCCGTCTGATCGGCGCGGGCCGCGCCGGGCTGTTCCTCGGACTCGTCTTCGTCGCCTTCGGCTTCATCGACAGGACCTGCGACCGCAACCTGGTCGGGCGCCATGCGGGGAGCGTCGGTGCTGTCGCGGACCGGGCCGCCTTCGCGCGGCTCGCCCGGACGGCCACGCCGACGCCGCCGCCGCTTGCGCTTGTGACCCTCGGCGTCGGTTTCGCCACCGGCTTCCTCGCCGGCCGCGGCTTCCTCGGTCAGCCCTTCGGTCTCTTCGGTTTCCACTTCCGATTCGGTTTCGATATCGAACGACTCTTCCTCGTCCCAGGGCTCGTCGATCTGCGGCGGGAAGGCGGCAACCTGCGCCGCCAGCAGCGCCTTGGCGGCCTCCAGCGTATGCACCTGTTCGCCGCGGTCGATGATGAACGACTGCTGGGCGCTGACGGTGGCGTCGGCGATCACGGCCAGCGTCACCTTGAAGCTGTTCTCCAGATCGCGCAGATGGCCGCGCTTGTGATTGAGGACATAGAGCGCCACGTCGGTGCGGGTCCGCACCACCAGATTGTGGGTCGCGCCCTTCATCAGGATTTCTTCAAGACCGCGCAGCAGCTGCAGCGCCACCGAAGATACCGAGCGGACATGGCCGCTGCCGCCGCATTGCGGGCAGGGCTCGGTCGAACTCTCCAGCACGCTGGCGCGGATGCGCTGGCGCGACATTTCCAGCAGGCCGAAATGCGAGATGCGGCCGACCTGGATCCGCGCGCGGTCCTGCCGCAGGCAATCCGACAGCTTGCGCTCGACCGAACGGTTGTTGCGCTTCTCGTCCATGTCGATGAAGTCGATGACGATCAGGCCGGCGAGATCGCGCAACCTGAGCTGCCGCGCGACTTCTTCCGAAGCCTCGAGGTTGGTCTTGAGCGCGGTGTCCTCGATGTGGTGCTCGCGGGTGGAGCGGCCGGAGTTGACGTCGATCGAAACCAGCGCCTCGGTCTGGTTGATCACGATGTAGCCGCCGGAGCGCAACTGCACCGTCGGCGAGAACATCGCGTCGAGCTGGCTTTCGACGCCCATTCGCGAGAACAGCGGCTGGCCGTCGCGATACTGCTTCACCGCCCGCACATTGGTCGGCATCAGCATCTTCATGAAGTCGCGGGCTTCCTGGTAACCGGCTTCGCCGGCGACCTGGATTTCGTCGATTTCCTTGTTGTAGAGATCGCGCAGCGACCGCTTGATCAGCGATCCCTCTTCGTAGACCAGGGTAGGGGCCTGCGATTTCAGGGTCATGTCGCGGACGGTTTCCCACATCCGGATCAGATATTCGAAGTCGCGCTTGATTTCCGGCTTGGTGCGCGAGGCGCCCGCGGTGCGCAGGATGATGCCCATGCCCTCGGGCACGTCGAGATCCTGCACCACGTCCTTGAGCCGCGAACGGTCCTGCGCCGAGGTGATCTTGCGGCTGATGCCGCCGCCGCGCGCGGTGTTGGGCATCAGGACGGCGTAGCGGCCGGCCAGCGAGAGATAGGTGGTCAGCGCCGCGCCCTTGTTGCCGCGCTCTTCCTTGACGACCTGCACCAGCATCACCTGACGCCGCTTGATGACTTCCTGGATCTTGTACTGGCGGCGCGGACGGAAGGCGCGCTCCGGCACTTCTTCCAGGACGTCGTCGCCACCGACGGATTCGACGACTTCCTCTTCGGCGTCGTCGTCGTCTTCTTCCTCATCGTCGTGATGCTCGTCGCCTTGCGGCTCGGCGGCATGCTCGTCGTGGGGCGAAGCCGCGTGCTCGTCGCCGGCCTGTTCGGCGCGCGCCGCGTCCTCGGCATGGGCCGCGTTTTCTTCCGCGTGCTCGGCGTGGACACGCTCGTCATGGCCGTGTTCTTCGTGAACTTCTGCGGCGGCAGCCTCGACGGCGGCCGTATCGGGCAGGGTTACTGCCGCCAGCGTCTCGCTGACATGGGTCTCCGTGCCCCGCTCCTGATCGTGCTCGCCATGGGCATGGCCGTGATCATGCGAATCGTGCGCGTGATCATGACCGGCATGATCGTGATCATGATGCCCGGCATCGTCATGACGATGCTCGGACTCGTGCGCGTGGGTCTGACCGCCTTCGGCGTTCAGGTCCTGATGCTCTTGATGTTCCTGATGCTCTTGGCCCTCTTGCGGCGGGGCGACCTGCATCAGGTCGGGGCTGGCGTTCTCGACGACCTCGCTCTGCACCCGCTCGCCACTGCCGCGGCGGCGCTGGTTGCGGTGGCGCGGACGGCGGCCACGGTTGCTGGAACGATTTTCGGTTTCTTCCTCGGCCTCGCGATGGGCGCGTTCGTCGGCCTCGATCAGCGCCTGGCGGTCGGCAACCGGAATTTGATAGTAGTCGGGATGGATTTCGCTGAAGGCCAGGAAGCCATGGCGATTACCGCCATACTCGATGAAGGCCGCCTGCAGCGACGGCTCTACCCGTGTGACCTTGGCGAGGTAGATATTGCCGCGCAGTTGTTTGCGCTGGGCAGTTTCGAAATCAAATTCCTCGACGCGATTGCCGCGGATCACAACGACCCGGGTCTCTTCCGGGTGGGTAGCATCGATCAACATTTTGTTGTGCATTTTGCAACTCATGACGGCGGCGGGCGCGTATGACCGTGGGCGCATGTCGCGCCGCCGGGTGACGCGACGGTCCACCTGATTCGGGGGTGAGGGGAAGGCCAAAACGCAACCCGGGGCGCCGGGCCGAACGGGATCCTGTCGGAGCAAAACGACGCGCGGAGCTTTCGCTTCGCGGCGGCGCGATTCTACCGGGGATCATGGTCGGCAACTCAGTCTGGCGCATCAAGCGTCGGCCCGTCTGAACACGTTGGCGGCAAGAATCGCCGCCTTGTCTATTCGCTGAAGACCCGGCGCGGCGCCAAAGCGCTCGCCGGCCATCGCATATCGGGCCTGGTTGGACCCGGATAATCAGTTATGCCGTGTCTGAAGCCGTCCCTGGAACAAGATGGTAACCTGGGACCAACGCCGCTCGGGCTCGAAACCGCCCTCCGTTTCAGCCGCGCGCTGCGCTGGCCTGTGGAGGGATCGGAAAGACGCTGGAAACCTCTGGGTTCAGAGAGTTCCGGCGCTGCACCGGGAGGCTGAACGCGACACAACCGGGAGTTTTAGCCGTCAGCCCCTCGTACATACGTGGATTGGGGCCTCGGTGCAAGGGAACTGAAAGGGAAGCGAAGGGGGGCGTCGCAGCGCGGCAACACCTTACCTTATTCGTCATCGGCACCTTAAGCTCTCGTTAACCCTGTGGCTCTATTGCGGTAAGAGGGCTGCTCGGAGGCACGGATTCGTTGGCGAGCCGCGCAAATCAACGTGTTTTTAGGGGCTGGGTGCTATTGTGCGCCGCAGCATTGTTGTGCTCATCCGCCAGCATCGGCCGCGCGACCGATGGCGAGGCGCCGAATCCCGCCGCAGGGTCCAACTTTCCGATCGCTTCCGAGGTCCGGCTGGCCGGCGACGCCAAGCAGACTCGCTTCGTTCTCGACCTCGACAGGCCGATCCAGTTCCGCGCCTTCGCGCTGGCCGATCCCTATCGGGTGATCGTCGATATTCCCCAGGTCGATTTTCAGCTCAAGGCCGGGGCGGGCACCGCCGGGCGCGGGCTGATCAAGGCCTTCCGCTATGGCGTCGTCATGCCCGGCGGCTCGCGGATCGTGTTCGATCTGGCAGGTCCGGCCAAAATCGCAAAATCCTATGTACTGGAGGCCGCCAACGGCCAGCCGCCGCGGCTGGTGCTTGAGCTGGAACAGGTCGACCGCACCACCTTCGTTCAATCGCTCGGCGCCGAAAGCCGGCCCGAGCTGAAGCCCGCGATCTCGGACACGGTGGCTTCGATCCCCGCCGAGCCGAATGCCGCCGCCAAGCCTGCTGCATCAGGCGATGCGCGACCCGTGGTCGTGATCGATCCGGGGCATGGCGGCCTCGACAATGGTACCCAGGCCGGGGGCACCAATGAAAAGGAACTGGTGCTGGGATTTGGCCTGGTGTTGCGCGATCGCCTCGAGAAATCGGGTAAATATCGCGTCGTCATGACCCGCACCGACGATACCTTCATTCCGCTCACCGACCGCGTCAAAGTCGCCCGCAACCAGTCGGCGGCGCTGTTCGTGTCGATCCATGCCGACGCCTTGCCGCGGCGCGAGGGCGACGCCCAGGGCGCCACGATTTACACGCTGTCCGACAAGGCCTCCGACGCCGAGGCGGAGCGGCTCGCGGAAGCCGAAAACAAGGCCGACGCCATTGGCGGGGTTAACCTGACCGAGGAGCCGACCGAGGTCGCCGACATTCTGATCGAGCTGGCGCAGCGCGAAACCCGCACGTTCTCGAACCGGTTCGCCCGTCTCTTGATGGGGGAGATGAAGACCACCGTGCGGATGCACAAGCACCCGCTGAAGTCGGCCGGCTTCAAGGTGCTCAAGGCGCCCGACGTGCCGTCGGTTCTGGTCGAACTCGGCTATGTCTCGAACAAGGCCGACTTCGAGCACCTGGTCTCGGAGAGTTGGCGTAACCGCACCGCCGGTGCGATGGCGCAGGCGATCGACGCGTTCCTTGCCAAGCGGCTGGCGACCGCCGGGGCAGGCAACTGAAAAGAGGGCATTCCAGAGCGGGAAGCCCTAGTTTGGCCACAGCGGCGGCATTATAGAAATGACTGTCACAACGTCGGAATCGCGCTAAATTCGCTCGCGGACGTCGGAATATTTTATACGCCTGCGCGAGACGGCTGATCGCCAGGCGCGTACTTTGCTGAGGAAGCGCCTGATATCGCGGCGCCAGGGCTGGAACGGAACTTCGATAATGTGCTTGCTGGTTCGGTTCATGGGTTTCTTGTTCGCCGCAGGCACCGTCGTGTTCCTGGTGGGCGTCGCCGCCGCCGCGGGGCTGATCTGGCATTATTCCAAGGACTTGCCCGACTATTCGCAGCTGCAGGATTATGAACCGCCGGTCATGACGCGGGTCCATGCGTCCGACGGGGCGCTGCTCGGCGAATATTCCAAGGAGCGCCGGCTGTACCTGCCGATCCAGGCGGTGCCGAAGATGGTCATCAACGCGTTCCTGGCCGCCGAGGACAAGAATTTCTACGAGCATGGCGGCATCGACTTCACCGGCATGGCGCGTGCCGCGGTGCTCTATGCGCAGAATTTCGGTTCCAACAAGCGGCCGCAGGGCGCCTCCACCATTACCCAGCAGGTCGCGAAGAACTTCCTCCTGACCAACGAAGTGTCGTTCACCCGCAAGATCAAGGAAGCCCTGCTGGCGATGCGGATCGAACGCACCTATTCCAAGGACAAGATTCTCGAACTCTATCTCAACGAAATCTATCTCGGCCTCGGCGCCTATGGCGTCGCCGCGGCGTCGCTGGTCTATTTCGACAAGTCGGTGAATGAACTCACCATTGCCGAAGCGTCGTATCTCGCAGCACTTCCCAAGGCGCCGTCATCGCTGCATCCGGTGAAGAACCGCGATCGCGCCATCGAGCGCCGCAATTACGTGATCGACCGTCTGGTTGAAAACGGCTGGATCAAGCAGGCCGATGCCGACAAGGCCCGCAAGGATGCGATGACGGTGACCAGCCGGAGCAACGCCGCGCACATCTTCGCCGGTGAGTACTTTGCCGAGGAAGTCCGCCGCGACGTGTTCGATCGCTATGGCGAAAAGAAGCTCTATGAAGGCGGCCTGTCGGTGCGGACCACGCTCGACCCGAAGCTGCAGGTGATGGCGCGCAAGACCATGACCGCCGGGCTCGTGAAGTTCGACGAGGCGACCGGCTATCGCGGCGCCGTCAGCAAGCTCGATATTTCCGGCGACTGGGGCGTCAAGCTCGCCGACGTCAAGTCGCTGTCGGATATCTCGCCGTGGCGGATGGCGGTGGTGCTGGAAGTCAGCGATCAGTCGGCGCGGATCGGGTTTCAGCCCGGCCGTGAACTGGGCGGCGCCGTTGCCAAGGACCGGCAGACCGGACTCATTACGCTCGATGGCGTGAGATGGGCGAAGGCTGCCTCCGGGCCGACGCGCTTCAAGCCGCCGACCACTGTGGCGCAGGTGCTGGCGCCCGGCGACGTCATCTATGCCGATCCGCTGCTCGCCAAGGATGGCAACATCGTCGAGGGCCAGTTCCGGCTGCGCCAGCTGCCGGAAGTGTCCGGCGCGATGGTGGTGATGGATCCCTGGACCGGCCGCGTGCTGGCGATGGTGGGCGGATTCTCGTTCGACCAGAGCCAGTTCAACCGCGCGACCCAGGCCTATCGGCAGCCGGGTTCGTCATTCAAGCCGCTGGTCTATTCGGCGGCGATGGACAACGGCTATACCCCGTCCACCATCGTGGTCGATGCGCCGATCGAAATCGACCAGGGGCAGGGGGCCGGCGTCTGGCGTCCGGAAAACTATTCGACCGGCAAATATTACGGGCCGCAGACGCTGCGCAATGCGCTGAAGCGCTCGCTCAACACGGTGACGGTGCGGCTGGCGCAGGATGTCGGCATGCCCCTGATCGGCGAATACTCCAAGCGCTTCGGGGTCTACGACGAACTGCCGAACTATCTGTCGTATGCGCTCGGCGCCGGCGAGACCACCGTGATGCGGATGGTGACGGCCTATTCGATGTTCGCCAATGGCGGCCGGCGCGTGAAGTCCACTTTGATCGACCGTATTCAGGACCGTTACGGCCGCACCATCTTCCGGCACGACGCCCGCGAATGCCGCGGCTGCGACGCCCCCGGCGGCTGGAAGAACCAGCCCGAGCCGCAGCTGGTCGACCGCCGCGAGCAGGTGCTGGATGCGATGACCGCCTACCAGATCACCTCGATGATGGAAGATGTGGTGCAGGGCGGCACGGCCACGGTGCTGAAGGAAGTGGGCAAGCCAATCGCCGGCAAGACCGGCACCACCAACGACGAAAAAGACGCCTGGTTCATCGGCTTCTCGCCGGATGTCGTGGTCGGCATCTATGTCGGCTACGACAAGCCTCGGGCGCTCGGCAAGGGCGCCACCGGCGGCCATCTGGCGGCCCCGATCGCCAAGGACTTCCTCAAGCTCGCGCTCGCCGACAAGCCGGCGGTCCCGTTCAAGGTTCCCGCCGGCATCAAGCTGATCCGCGTCGACGCCAAGTCCGGCATGCGAAGCGGTCCCGGCGGTGGCGGCATTCTGGAAGCCTTCAAGCCCGGCACCGCACCTCCGGATAATTACAGCGTCATTGGTGTCGCCGATGCCGACGGTGGCCGCGATCGTCCGCTGATGGCGCCGCCCGACGCCGGCTCGATCATGCGTCCAGGCACCGGCGGGCTTTGGTAGCCGATTGCACTTTGCGGCCGGTGCCGTTACATCCCTCGACAACATTTGTCAGTAGCGGTTCGTCCCCCGCAGAATCAGAGAAACCATGCGCGCTGAAGTCGAACGCCTCGTTGAAGAGATCAAGCAGTCTGTCGGGCTGCTGAGGAGGCATCTTTGACGTCGATGCATCCACGGCGCGCCTCGCGGAGCTGAACAAGCTCGCTGAAGATCCCAATCTCTGGAACGACCCGCAGAAAGCGCAGAAGCTGATGCAGGAGCGCACCTCGCTGGAGGATTCGCTTCAGGGCATCGGCAAGGTCGAGCGCGAACTCGAAGACAATGTCGGCATGATCGAACTCGGCGAGGCCGAGAACGATGACGGCGTGGTGGCGGAAGCCGAGGCCGCGCTGAAAGCCCTGAAGAAGGAAGTCGCCCGCCGCGAGCTCGAAGCGCTGCTCGGCGGCGAAGCCGATCGCTTCGATTCCTATCTCGAAGTCCACGCCGGCGCCGGCGGCACCGAAAGCCAGGACTGGGCCTCGATGCTGCTGCGCATGTATACGCGCTGGGCCGAGAAGCACGGCTTCAAGATCGAGTATCTCGAGGAAACCCAGGGCGAAGAAGCCGGGATCAAATCCGCCACCATCCAGATCTCGGGCCACAACGCCTATGGCTGGCTGAAGACCGAGGCCGGCGTGCACCGGCTGGTGCGGATCTCGCCGTTCGATTCCAACGCGCGGCGGCACACCTCGTTCTCGTCGGTCGCGATCTTTCCCGTGGTCGACAATTCGATCAAGATCGACATCGCCGAGTCCGACGTGCGCGTCGACACCATGCGCTCGGGCGGCGCCGGCGGCCAGCACGTCAACAAGACCGAATCCGCGGTGCGGCTGACGCACATTCCGACCGGCGTCGCCGTGGTCTGCCAGGCCGGCCGTTCGCAGCACAAGAACAAGGCGCAGGCCTGGGACATGCTGCGCGCGCGGCTCTACGAGATCGAGCTGAAGAAGCGCGAGGCGCAGGCCGCCGCCGACCAGGCCGCCAAGACCGATATCGGCTGGGGCCACCAGATCCGTTCCTACGTGCTGCAGCCCTATCAGATGGTGAAGGATCTGCGCACCGGCGTGCAGACCTCGGACACCTCGGGCGTGCTCGACGGCGACCTCGACGAATTCATGGCGGCGACGCTGGCGCAGCGCGCCTTCGGCACCGCGCCCGCTTCGGTGGAAGATGTGGACTAGTACCTCGTCACAGTGATTATGACTCTTTGGACGTGACGGGATAGGCGCGGCCCATTTTGGCGCGGGCTTTGTCGGTTGTGAACATCCAGTTGATGCGGGCGCCGGCAGCGTTTCGTTGTTGCTCCCAAGCGTCGATTTCGCGGCGGAGCCAGATTGGGTCGTCGATCCTGCGGTCCAGGCACTGGCAGCGCAGCACGCCGATCTCGATCTCGACCATGTTGAGCCAACTGGCATGCTTGGGGGTGTAGTGGAACTCCAGGCGACGCAGAATTCGCCGGGCTTCGGCTGGCGCGAAGGCCTCATAGAGGGAGCCTACGGAGTGCGTGGATAAATTGTCCTGCACCACGCGGATGCACGCGACGTCGGGATAATGGACATCGACGAGTTCGCGCATGCAGTGGGCGTAATCTTCTGCTGCCCGCCGCGCGGTGACCTTGACCTTGCGCCAGGGCCAATGCACGTCGATGCAGACGAAGAGATTGACGGTGCCGTTGCGGCGATACTCACAATCGTAGCGTTCGAGCTGGCCCGGCTCGGCCGGGATCGGTTGACGCACCTCGCCGATGAGCTGGACCGGGCTTTCGTCGAAGCAGACCACCGGCCGATCGGGATCGGGTGCTTCGGCATAGAGATCGAGCACGTCCTCCATCCGGGCGACGTATTCGCCATCGACCTTTGGAATGCACCACATGTCCTTGCGCCACGGCTTGAGATCGTTTTCGGCCAGCCGCCGGCGCACCGTTTCGCCCGACAGGCTCTCGTGATCGGTAAGCTTGACCATCGCCCCAGCCAAAAGCTCCAGCGTCCAGCGAGCGCGACCCTCCGGGGGACTCGCGCAGGCGGTTGCCACCAACAGGGCTTCCTCCTTGCCGGTAAGCTTGCGCTCCGCCCCAGGACGCGGCTCCTCGTTCAGCGCCCGCTCCAGATTGCCTTCCACGAAGCGCCGCTTGGTCCGGTACACGGTGGAACCGCTTACCGCCACCGTGCGGGCAATTTCCTCGTCGCCACGGCCGGCATCGGCCGCCAGCAAGATCTGGGCGCGCTTGAGCTTGCGGGCCGCCCGTTTGCCCTTGCTCAACATCGCATTGAGTTCACTGCGTTCGGCTTGGCTCAATTCGACCCGATAACGTACATTCATCGCGACCTCCTTGTCGGAGGACCGGACGAATCCACAAATGAATCGAAAATCAGGCGCCGCTCGCAGCCCCAGCGCTCAAGGCTTCACCGAAAAGCAAGGCCAGTACCTGGCCTTCATCTACACCTACGCGCACGTGTTCCGACGCCCGCCCGCCGAGGCCGACATGCAGCGCCACTTTCAGGTCACCCCGCCCACGGTGCACCAGATGATCGTCACCCTCGAACGAAACGGCCTCATCCGGCGCCAACCAGGCGTCGCTCGAAGCATCCAAATCCTCGTGGCTCCAGAAGACTTACCCATCCTGAACTGGCTCGGAATCAACCAGTCAAAATCACTGTGACGAGGTACTAGGCTGCCTCAGGGCAAGTTGAACAGCGCACGCTCGCGCTCCACCGTCTCGTAGATATAATCCGCGACCGCGCGGATGCGCGCCAGGTCCTTGCTGTCGGCGTGCATCAACAGCCAGAAGCTGCGCGAGATCGAGATTTCGTCCGGCAGGATCGGGCGCAGCTCGGGATGCGCCGTCGCCATGAAGTGCGGCAGCACCGCGATGCCGAAT
>NZ_JAURXB010000258.1 GCF_030654605.1 Bradyrhizobium sp. | reverse complement strand
GAGACGCGGCGAAGACGCCGCTCCTCAGGATGAGGTTTACCTTGTTGAAACGCCACAACCTCATGCTGAGGAGCGAGCGACGCGAGCGTCTCGAAGCATGGGCAGCAAGCGACTCACCCATCTCGGATAGTCGATACTAGTCGACGAACTGGGCGCCGAATTCGCACCCGATCCGCCAGGCCAGCCGGCATTGCCGGGGGCCGCCGTCGGACAGGATGATGGTGAACTCAGGGGGAATCTCGAGATGTTCGGCGATGATCTTGACGCCGCCCGCCGATACGTCCGTGATCATGCAGTCGCGCGGCAGCGAGCCGGTCCCGAACTGGATCTTGGCGACCCGTCTGCACTGACGACGTTCGCTGCTGCGTCGATTGGCTAACATGTCGATCCTTCGCGTTACCTCGAGAATGCTCCACCCGGCATTCCCTCGGATTGTTTTACCTGGGAATTGTTGGAATACGCCTAGCGCAACCGCATGCAATTGATGCTTTCCGTTTGAATTGCTTTCACCTTGTGACGCGCGGCGCCATTGCGCACATTGCGGGCATCGCGAAACGTCGGCACTTCGCGGAACGCCTCGCGAGCGAACTCAAACAATACAACCCTGCAATGTATAGAATTTACCGAAAGGAAACGGGTTAGCCGTTAAGTTCCCCGCGGGGAACTCCCTCCTGCCGGGGCGATTCAGCCAATCTTAGCGTTTTGGCCGCATATTGAGCGCATCGCGGCCGATTGCCCTGCGAGCCGATCGAACATGGACGGATCGCGACGGGCAACTCACTCGCGACCATCGTGACCGCAAACGGCGCCGGCACCGGTTCCAGCGTCAATTCACGTCGATCAACACGTCGCTGAAATGAGTAGATACCCCGCGAGGATTTACCTTTGTCAGTCGAAGCATTTCTCAAGCAGCGAGCCGTGAAGGTTGCCGTGATCGGCAACTACACCTTGCCGAACTGGTACGATCCCCAGGGCAAGCTGCGCACTTTCGCCTGCCGAACCACCCGCGTCTCGCCATTCCGGTTGATGGCCGATGTGCCTGTGGTCGGTAAGGTCGGAGACCGCCTCAGCGCCTATTTCCAGGATTTCGGTAAATTCGACGCCAGCGTCAGCGAGACCCAGACAGGTCGATTCCTGATCGAACTCGAGATGACCCGCCCGATGCGGGAAAAGTTTGCCAGCAAGCTCACCTGGCTGGAAAAGAAGCAGAAAGAGCCGGGCCTTGCCGAGCTGCGCAGGGACGCGCGCATCATCCCGACAACTCCCCATTCCATCATGACCCTGGCCGACGGCACCACGCAGCCATGCCTGGTGATCGACATGTCGCCGTCGGGTGTCGCGGTCTCGGCCCAGCTGCAGCCGCAGATCGGAACGCCGCTGGCGGTGGGCGCCTGCATTGGTCGCGTCATCCGGCTGCTGCCCGATGGCTTCGCGGTCAAATTCGTCGAACCGCTGAACCGCCACGAACTCGAGCGGCGGCTGGTCACACGATTTACCCCGCCGGCTTCGTCCGGCCAGGCCCCCGCGGTGACCCGCAGCAGCGGCGGCGTCTTGCTGGCCAGTGACTCCATCCTGGTCTAGCGCGCTTTCACGCCTTTCCGGTTGGCGCCGGGGCGGGCCAGACAGGCCTTTGATTTTAAGCATGTCCTTGGTAACGCTTTGATCCGGCTTGCTTTGCCTTGCCGCCGCCATATCGCTAGGGTATCGCCGCCGCCACGCGGGGATTGGCGTTGAGGCGGAATACGCGGATTGGCGCGCTCCATCGGGGATGGGATAACTCTAAGTGTCTGAATTATTTGATGAAGTCGACGAGGATGTACGTCGCGACCAGCTCAAGAAGATCTGGGACAAGTATTCGATTCTGATCATCGCAGGCGCGTTTTTGATCATCGCCGCGGTGGGCGGCTGGCGTGGCTATCAGTATCTGGAAGCCAAGAAGGCCGCCGAGGCCGGAGCGGCCTTCGACAAGGCCTCCGAGCTCTCCGAACAGAACAAGCATACCGAGGCGGAAGCCGCCTTTGCCGATCTGGCCGCCAAGGCGCCGTCGGGCTATCGCGTGCTGGCGCGGCTGCGGGTCGCCGCGGAGGCCGCATCGCGCGATCCGCAGGCGGCCGCGAAGCTGTACGACGACATATCGGCCGATCGCACTGTCGGCACGCCGGAGCAGGATCTGGCCCGGGTGCGCGCCGCCGGATTGCTGCTGGAAACGTCGACCTATCCCAACATGCTGCAGCGCCTCGAGCCGGCCACCGTACCGGGAGCGACCTTTCGCCATACCGCGCGCGAACTGCTCGCGCTGTCGGCCTGGCGCGCCAACGATACCGCCGCGGCGCGGCAATGGCTGGATGTGATTGCCAATGACGGCGAGACGCCGGCAAGCCTGCGCTCGCGCGCCGAAGCGCTGCAGGCGTTGCTTCCGCCGGTTGCCAAGAGCTGAGCCGAGAGCTGATGCCGAGAGCTGACGGCGGGAAGACAAGTTGAGTGAGAAACCGACCATGCGCCGCTCGCAACGCCTGATCGCCACCGCCGTCGTCATCGCCCTGTCGGGCGTGCTGGCCGGCTGCGCCGGCGGCATGAGCAGTTTCGACCCGTCCGATATGCTCGACTTCCTCGACACCAAGAAGAAGCTGCCGGGCGAGCGCAAGCCGGTTTTCCCCGACGGCGTGCCGGGCCTCGAGCAGGGCGTGCCGAAGGACTTGTACAAGGGCTCGCGCCAGGAGCAGATGGACCAGCAGAATGCCGCGGTAGCGGCCGCCGCCGCGCCGCCCGCGGAGGAGCCGAAGTCGAAGCGCGGCGCCAAATCCGCGAAAGGCAAGCCGCCGGCGACCGCCAGCCGCGCGCCGGAGCCTGCCGCCGATGCCGATGCGTTGCCTGAGGAAGAGGGCAGTACCGCCGCCGCGCCGCCGCCGCCCAAGCCGGCCAGGATCGTGCGCCGGCGCACCACCGCGCCGCCGCCGGACGCGCCGGCACAGCCTGCGCCATCGCAGCAACAATCCGCTTCACCGTTCCCGGCGCCATTGCCGAGCGGTACCTTCGCGCGCTGATTTGGTTTTTCATTTTATCGACACGCGCTTCCTAGACGGCGCAGGGATCGCTCATGTCTTTTACCATTGCTATCATCGGCCGGCCCAATGTCGGAAAATCCACGCTGTTCAACCGGCTGGTCGGGCAGAAGCTCGCGCTGGTCGATGACACGCCCGGCGTCACGCGCGACCGCCGCGAGGGGCAGGGGCGCCTCGGCGATCTCGAATTCACGCTGATCGACACCGCCGGCCTCGACGAGGGTGCCAAGGGCTCGCTGACCGCGCGGATGCAGGAGCAGACCGAGACCGCGATCGCGCTGGCCGACGCCCTGATGTTCGTGATCGATGCGCGGGCGGGCCTCACTCCGAACGATCGCGGCTTTGCCGATTTCGCGCGCCGCGCCAACAAGCCGGTGGTTCTGGTCGCCAACAAGAGCGAGGGCAAGCACGGCGAGGCCGGTGCGATGGAATCCTACGCGCTGGGCCTCGGCGAGCCGATCCAGATCTCCGCCGAGCACGGCGAGGGCCTCAGCGATCTCTACGACTCGCTGCGCGCGATCATGCCGGAGCCGGTCGAGGAGAGTGAGGAATTCGACGATGACGACGTCATCGAGACCGACGAGGAAATCGCGACGCGTCCCATCCGCGTCGCGATCGTCGGCCGTCCCAATGCAGGAAAATCCACGCTGATCAATCATCTGCTCGGCGAGGAGCGGCTGTTGACCAGCGCCGAGGCCGGCACCACCCGCGATTCCATCTCCGTCGAGGTCAACTGGCAGGGCCGGGATTTTCGGGTGTTCGATACCGCGGGATTGCGGCGGCGCTCGCGGATCGAGGAGAAGCTGGAAAAGCTCTCGGTGTCGGACGCGCTGCGCGCCATCCGCTTCGCCGAAGTCGTGGTGCTGATGATGGACGCGCAGAACAAGTTCGAGGAGCAGGACCTGCGCATCGCCGACCTGATCGAGCGCGAGGGCCGCGCGCTGGTGATCGCGGTCAACAAATGGGACCTGATGGGCAAGCAGTCCAGCCTGATCGCCGGCTTGCGCACCGACGCCGATCATCTGCTGCCGCAGGTCAAGGGCATGCCGATCGTGGCGGTATCAGGCCTGATGGGCGAGGGCATCGACCGTCTCATGAGTTCGATCGAACAGGCTTATGCGGTGTGGAACCGGCGGGTGCCGACGGCGACGCTCAATCGCTGGTTCGAGCAGGCGGTCGACGCCAATCCGCCGCCCGCGGTGTCGGGACGGCGGCTGAAACTGAACTACATCACCCAGGCCAAGGCGCGGCCGCCGAGCTTCATCCTGTTCTGCTCGCGCGCCGACGCGGTACCGCAGTCCTACCTGCGCTATCTCGTCAATTCGATGCGTGAATTCTTCGAACTGCCGGGCACGCCAGTGCGGATCAGCCTGCGCGAAAAGGCCAACCCGTTCGCCCACAAGCGCAAGCGCCCGTCATGAGCGAGGCGAAATCCGCGGATACCGCCGCCGCGCCTGCGGCGCGCGGCGGCGCGGTCGCCTTTATCTTCGTCACCATCCTGCTCGACATGCTGGCGCTCGGCCTGATCATGCCGATCCTGCCCAAGCTGGTGGAAAGCTTCGTCGACAACGATACCGCGACCGCAGCGCGATACTTCGGCCTGTTCGGCACCGCCTGGGCGCTGATGCAGTTTTTCTTTTCACCCATCCTCGGCGCGCTGTCGGACCGGTTCGGCCGGCGGCCTGTCATCCTGCTGTCGAATTTGGGGCTGGCGCTCGATTACGTGTTGATGGCGCTGGCGCCGTCGCTGCTTTGGCTGTTCATCGGCCGGGTGATCTCCGGCATCACCTCGGCCAGCGTTTCCACGGCATTCGCCTACATCGCCGATGTGACGGCGCCGGAGCGGCGCGCCGCGATGTTCGGCAAGATCGGCGTCGCGTTCGGTGCCGGCTTCATCCTGGGACCTGCGATCGGCGGCCTGCTCGGCGACATCGATCCCCGGCTGCCGTTCTGGGTCGCGGCGGGTTTGAGCTTTGCCAATACGTTATATGGCTTTTTTATCCTGCCGGAATCATTGCCAGCGAAACGCCGCTCGCCGCTGCGCTGGAACAGCGCCAATCCGGTCGGCGCGCTGCAGCTGCTGCGCTCCGATCGCGTCCTCGCGGGACTGTCGGTGGTCAATTTCGTCGCGCAGACCGCGCACGTGGTGTTGCCGAGCACCTACGTGCTCTACGCGACCTACCGTTACGGCTGGGATACCACCACCGTCGGCCTGACGCTGGCCATGGTCGGCGTCTGCGCGATGGTGGTGCAGGGTATGGCAATCGGCCCGATCGTGCGGCGCGTCGGCGAATGGCGGGCGCTGATGCTGGGGCTCGGCAGCGGCGCCCTTGGCTTCCTGATCTTCGGGCTTGCGCCGACCGGTCCGCTGTCCTGGCTCGGCATTCCCGTGATGGCGTTGTGGGGTGTGTCGGGCGCGGCGATCCAGTCGCTGATGACGCAGCTGGTTGCGCCGAACCAGCAGGGCCAGCTGCAGGGCGCCAACACCAGCGTGCAAAGCGTGGCGCAGATGGTCGGGCCGTTCCTGTTCACGCTGACGTTCGCGTATTTCATCGGCGCGCAGGCGCCGCTGCAATTGCCCGGCGCGCCGTTCCTGCTGGCATCGGCGCTGCTGCTGCTGGCGCTGGTGATCGCGGCGAAAACATTATCGTCCGCCCGGGTCCGGTAGGTTCCCGTCAAGGGTACATCCTGCCGGATCCCCGCGAATCGCTTATGCTCGAATCCCTGACGTCAGGAGGCCGACATGGTCGCAGACAGCAACAGCCAGATCGCGTGGCACCGGGCCCAGATCAGGAAGCATCGAGCGGCGCTGAGACAGATCGAAACCGCGCGGCATAATTTCGGCGAGATCGCGGGCTCGAAGACAACAGTTCAAACGCCAAAGACGGTCGCCGAACTGAAACGCAAGATCAGGGATTCCGAACGGATCGTCGCGGCTTACGAGCGGCAAACCCGACGGCCGCTGACGACCGATTTTGGAACGCTCGCCAGCGCTCCCTGGAGCAAGTGGAACGGCTCCGACTCGCCGAACCGGCGATAGAACGGGCGGCGTGCCGGGTTCGGGTCCGCCGACTCCTTCAGTTGAATTCGCTGTCGGCCGGACCCTTGCAGGTCCGGCCGGCCGCGTTTCTCTTTACTTCTTCACCAGCGGACACTCGCTCGCCGACAGCGGCTTGGCCGCGTCTTCCGCCGAGATCGTGGCGATCTGCTTGTAGTAATCCCAGGGATATTTCGACTCCGCGGGCTTCTTCACCTCGAACAGATAGGCCGGAATGATGCGGCGTCCGTCCGCGCGCAGCGGACCCTTGCCGAACAGGGGATCATCGGTCGGCAGTTCCTTCATCTTGGCGACGACCTTGGCGCCGTCTTTCGGATTGCCGCCGAGCGCTTCCATCGCCTTGAGATAGTGCAGCGTCATGGCGTAGGCGCCGGCCTGGGTCATCGACGGCATCGCGTTCTTGCTGGCCAGGGCGGCGAACCGCTTCGAAAAGGCGCGCGTCTGGTCGTTCATGTCCCAGTAAAAGGATTCCGTGAACGTCAGGCCCTGCGCCGTCTTCAGGCCCAGCGAATGCACGTCGTTGATGAAGAGCAGCAGTGCTGCGAGCTTCTGGCCGGCTGCCACGATGCCGAACTCAGCCGCCTGCTTGATCGCGTTGGTGGTGTCGCCGCCGGCGTTGGCAAGGCCGACCACCTTCGACTTCGAAGCCTGCGCCTGCAGCAGGAACGACGAGAAGTCCGAGGTATTGATCGGATGCTTGACGCCGCCGAGCACCTTGCCGCCATTGGCGGTCACGACCGCGGACGTATCGCGCTCCAGAGCGTGGCCGAAGGCGTAATCGGCGGTCAGGAAGAACCAGCTGTCGCCGCCCGCCTTGGTCAGCGCCTTGCCGGTGCCGTTGGCGAGCATGTAGGTGTCGTAGGTGTAGGAGATCGTGTTCGGCGTGCAGGCCTTGCCGGTGAGATCGGCGGAGGCGGCGCCGGAATTGAGCAGCACCGCGTTCTTTTCCTTGACGAGGTTGCTCACCGCCAGCGCCACGCCGGAGTTCGGCGTATCGGCGATGGCATCGACCTTGTCGCTGTCGAGCCACTGCCGCGCGATGTTGACGCCGACGTCGGGCTTGTTCTGGTGATCGCCGCTGACGACGTCGATCTTCCAGCCCTTCTTGAGGAGGCCGGAATCCTCGACCGCCATCTTGATCGCGACCACCGAATTGGGTCCGCCGATGTCGGCATAAAGGCTCGACATGTCGTTCAACACGCCGATCTTGACCGCCTTGTCCTGGGCGAAAGCCGGCGTGGCAAGGCCCAGCGCGGCGAACGCGATGAGCGCGGTGGTGCCCAGCGCGAGCGTTTTCTTCTTCATTGAATTCCTCCTGAGGTTAACACCCGGGAGGCTCTCTTTTCGGAGCCTCGCCAAGGGCTCCCGTTAGTACGTCCGGCCCCGCGCGGCAATGCACCTATGGTAGCGCGTCTCGGCGGCAGGTAATTGTCGCTGGCGGGTTCCTGAGCTAGGTTGGAACCATTATCAATCCAGGCAAGATCAATTTTGGGGGGTACTCGTGGGAATTTCAGGTTTTCCGGATTGGCCGTAGCGATCCTGTTGTTCGGGCTGACGGCCAATAGCCCGGCGGCGAATGCGAGCTGGGACGAGGCGACCAAGGCCTTTGCGAAGAAGCAATATGCGGCGGCTGCCAAACTGTTCAAGCCGCTGGCGGAGAAGGGCAATGCGCTGGCGCAATACCAGATCGCGCTGATGCACCGGATGGGCCTCGGCATGATCAAGGACCAGAAGGAAGCGAAGAAGTGGAGCCGGCTCGCCGCCAAGCAAGGCAATGCCGACGCCCAGCTGATGCTGGGCAGCCTTTACGCCAAGGCTGAAGGCGGAGAATCGGCCGACGTCGTCAATGCCTACATCTGGTACGAGGCATCGGCCAAGGAAGGCAACGCCGAGGCCAGGAAGGAACTGGTTTCCCTCGAGAAGGAGATGTCGCCGCAGCAGCTCACCGATGCGCGCGCCAAGGCGCAAAAATGCGTCACGTCCAAATACGAGCTATGCGACTGACCGAACGCGCCGGTGCTTAAGCCGGCGCGCGAAAGCTCTGCAGCGTCCGGGTCGGGTAGTCATACAGCCTGCCGGTCTCGGTCCAGGCAGGCGCGCACATCGGAAGGATCAGTTCGGCGACCTGGTCCGGCGTCTCCAGCGTCGACGGGTCCTCGCCCGGAAACACGGTCGCGCGCACGCGGGTCCGTGTCGGGCCGGGATTGAACAGGTTGACGCGCAGCGGCGTGCTGGCGGTTTCGTGCGCCCAGGCCCGCGCCAGCGTCTCCAGCGCGGCCTTCGAGGCGGCATAGGGGCCGAGATAGGCATTGGCCTGGCTCGCCGCGGCCGAGGTGATGAACACCGCGCGGCCGGCGTCGGACTGCCGCAGCAGCGGCTCCATGCAGCGGATCAGCTGGAAGTTGGCCGACAAATTGATCGCCATCACGTCGTTCCACGACTTCAGCTCGATATGGCCGAGCGGCGACGAGGGGCCTGCGACCCCGGCATTGCCGACGAGAATGTCGAGCTTGCCATGGCGCTCGTGCAGCGCAGCAGCGAGCCGGACGATGCCGTCGGAATCCGTGAGATTGAGTGGCACCAGCGTCGCACTGCCGCCGTCCTTGCGGATTTCATCGTCGAGTTCTTCGAGGCCGCCCTGCGTGCGCGCCACCGCGATCACATGGGCGCCGGCCTTTGCCAACGCACGCGCGGTAAAATAGCCGATGCCGCGCGAGGCGCCGGTGACGAGAGCGATGCGGGAGGAAAGGGGTTTTGTCATCGAAATAAACTCTATCGTCGTCCCTGCGAACGCAGGGACCCATACGCCGTGCAGGTTATGATGGGGGAAGGTGTCCGCGTCCAGCGGTGTTCGCAACAGGAACGCCGGTGGCTATGGGTCCCTGCTCCCGTGCGCAATTGCGCACTAGGCAGGGACGACACCGTTTATGCTGCCCGATCGCTAGCTCGCCTCCGCCAGCAACGACAATTGCCGCGGCTGCGGCTCGACCTGGGTCTGGTCGGTGAGGTGGGTGGGGTAGACGCCGGTAAAGCAGTGGTCGGCGAATTTCGGATTGGCGGGATCGCGGCCGGGCTCGCCCATGGCGCGGTACATGCCGTCGATCGACAGGAACGCCAGCGAATCCGCGCCGATGGCTTCGCGCATCTCTTCCAGCGAATGGGTCGCCGCCAGCAGGCCGCCGCGGTCCGGCAGGTCGATGCCGTAGTAGTCGGGATACAGGATCGGGGGCGAGGCGAGGCGGAAGTGCACTTCGCGGGCGCCGGCGTCGCGCATCATGCGCACGATCTTTTTCGACGTGGTGCCGCGCACCAGCGAATCGTCGATCAGGATGATGCGCTTGCCTTCGATCGCGGCGCGGTTGGCCGAATGCTTCATGCGGACGCCGAGTTCGCGCACGCTCTGGGTCGGCTGGATGAAGGTGCGGCCGACATAGTGGTTGCGGATGATGCCGAGTTCGAACGGCACCCCGGAGTGCTGGCTGTAGCCGACCGCGGCGGGCACGCCGGAATCCGGCACCGGCACCACGACGTCGACTTCGACATGGCTTTCTCGCGCCAGTTGCGCGCCAAAGGCCTTGCGGACGTCGTAGACCGAGCGACCGCCGACGATGGAATCCGGCCGCGAGAAATAGATGTATTCGAAGATGCAGGGCCGCGGCGGTTTCGGGGGAAACGGCTTGTGGCTCTGCGCGCCTTGCTCGTCGAACACGATGATCTCGCCGGGCTCGATGTCGCGGACGTATTTGGCGCCGATCATGTCGAGCGCGCAGGTCTCCGACGCCAGGATCGGACAGCCGTCGAGTTCGCCCAGCACCAGCGGGCGAATGCCGAGGGGATCGCGGGCGCCGATCAGTTTCTTGTTGGTCATCGACACCAGCGAATAGGCGCCCTCGATGGCGCGCAAGCTCTCGATGAAGCGATCGATGAAGCGGCCGCGCTTCGACTGTGCCACCAGGTGCAGGATCACTTCGGTGTCGGTGGTGGATTGCATCATGGCGCCGTTGCGCACCAGTTCGCGGCGCAGGCTCAGTCCGTTGGTGAGGTTGCCGTTATGGCCGACCGCGAAACCGCCGGCATTGAGCTCGGCGAACAGCGGCTGCACGTTGCGCAGGATGGTGGCGCCGGTGGTGGAGTAGCGCACATGGCCGACGGCGAGGCTGCCGGGCAGGCGCTCGATCACCTCGCGGCGGGAGAAGGTGTCGCCGACCAGGCCGAGCCGTCGTTCCGAGTGAAAGCGGGAGCCGTCGAAGGAGACGATGCCGGCGGCCTCCTGGCCGCGATGCTGCAGGGCGTGCAGCCCGAGCGCGGTGATGGCGGCGGCTTCCGGGTGGCCGAAGATGCCGAACACGCCGCATTCCTCGCGCAGCGTGTCGCCTTCCAGATCGTCCTGCATCTCGATCGCCGCAGCGTCGAGTTTCTCGATCGCGGTGGGGTTCAGGTCAAGGTGGTCGGCGGGATCGGAAGGGTTTTTCATCTCGTCCATCGCGCCTCTCTGTTGGCCTGTATCAACGCCCGACCTTGTCGATCTGCTTTTTCAAGCCGTCGCGGGCAGCCTTGCTATAGCCGTCGGCCGGGGCCGGCGTCGCCGGCTCCGCGTCAGTCTGCTCATCGTCTGGTTTATTCTTCTTGAATCTCTTCAAGATGGTGTTCTCGGGGTCATCCGGCAAGAGCGACATCAGCCATTGGCCGGTTCCATCCAGCACGGTCCGGGACTTCGCCGCGGTGACCCAGTCCGGCCTCTGCTTGTCCGGAACCAGCCAGATGAAGAACTGATAGGCGACGACCAGGATCAAAAGCCCCCGCGCCAGCCCGAACAGGAATCCGAGCGTGCGATCCAGCGCCCCGATCCGGGAATCCAGGATCATGTCGGAGATTCGCACCGTGACGATGGAAACCACGATCAGGGTGCCGATGAACACGCCGGCGACTACGGCGACGCTGGCGATGGTCTCGTTCTGGATATAGGTTTTCGCGGTCGGCAGCAGCTTGCCGAACGCATAGAGCGTGACCAGCGCCGCGGCGCCCCATGCCGCGATCGAGAGAATCTCCCGCATGAAACCGCGCACCAGCGCGAGCAGGCCGGAGATCAGCATCACCGCGAGCAGGATGAGATCGAGTATCGTTATCGGCATCGGCTGGTCAGGTCCGCTCGTAAGTCAAAACTGCGAATCGGCAACGTCGGTGCCACCCTAAGTGACGGTCATACCGGGCGCCCCGCAAGGCCGGAAATCGCTATTCCCACCCCGTGCGCGGGTTGTATAGCGGCGGGGGCAGGTGACGTCACGTCCGACTAGCCTTCCTGACGCCGGAATCTCGCCGGTGTGGCATTTTTCTCCACTGCCGCGCTCTCCCGGCCCTCACGATTTCGTTCCTGATTGGCTCTGGGCGTGCCGCGGGCGGCGATATCCGCCACCAGGCTGGTCAGGCCGCCGACGGTATTGAGCACCAGCCCGGCATCGCCGCCGACGTCGCCGCGCGCCGATTCGGGCAGCACGGCCCGGCCGAACCCGAGTTTGGCGGCTTCCTTGAGCCGGGCCGAGGTCTGCGCTACCGGCCGGACCGCGCCCGACAGCGAAACCTCGCCGAAATAGACCGCATCGGTCGGCAGCGGCGCATTGACCAGCGACGACACCAGAGCGGCGGCGGCGGCGAGGTCCGCGGCCGGCTCCTGGATCCGCAATCCGCCCGCGACGTTCAGATAGACGTCGTAGCCGGACAGTTTTACCCCGCAATGGGCCTCCAGCACCGCCAGCACCATCGACAGCCGGCTCGGATCCCAGCCCACCACCGCCCGCCGCGGTGTGCCCAGCGTGGTCGGCGCCACCAGCGCCTGCAATTCCACCAGCACCGGACGGGTGCCCTCGATGCCTGCGAACACCGCGGTGCCCGGACTGCCCAGATCGCGCTCGGACAGGAACAGTTCGGACGGATTGGAGACTTCGCGCAGGCCGAGGCCGGTCATCTCGAACACGCCGATCTCGTCGGTCGGCCCGAAGCGATTCTTGGCCGCGCGAAGAATCCGGAATTGCTGCGAGCCTTCGCCCTCGAACGACAGCACCGCATCGACCATGTGCTCGACCACGCGGGGGCCGGCGATCTGGCCGTCTTTTGTCACATGGCCGACCAGGATGATGGTGGCGCCGGATTTCTTGGCGAACCTTATCAGCGCCTGCGCCGAGGCGCGCACTTGCGTGACCGTGCCGGGAGCTGATTCCACCGTGTCGGTCCACATGGTCTGGATCGAATCGATCACGATCAGGCGCGGCACGGTGCCTTCCGAGAGCGTGGAGACGATATCCTCGACCGAGGTCTCCGCGGCCAGCTGCACCGGCGCATCGGCCAGGCCCAGCCGCTCGGCCCGCAACCGCACCTGCGCCACCGCTTCTTCACCTGAAATGTACACCACCCGATGCCCGGCCCGCGCCATCAGGGAGGTCGCCTGCGTCAGCAGCGTCGATTTGCCGATGCCGGGATCGCCGCCGACCAGCAGCACCGAGCCGCGGACAAAACCGCCGCCGGTGACGCGATCGAGCTCGGCCATGCCCGAGGACAGGCGAGGCGCCTCCTGGCTCTTGCCGGTCAGGGTTTCCAGCTGGAACAGCCGGCCCCGACGTTTCGAGCGGATCGAGACCGGCATCGAGGTGGCCCCGGTGGTATCCTCCTCCGCCAGCGTGTTCCACTCGCCGCAGGACTCGCACTTGCCCTGCCAGCGATTGAACGCCGCGCCGCAGTTCTGGCAGACGAAGGAAAGGGTGTTTTTGGCCATGGGGTGAGGTACGCCGGATTCGAGTGTTCTTATTTTGTTCTATAACCCATTAAGAATCGGTTCGCGACAGAAAACTCGTTTGTCGCTGTTGATGAAGGCCTCGTCCGGAGGAAAGGCGTGTAACCAAATCTAACCACTTTCCTGAGATTTTATCGGCACTTGAGGAGTTCCATGGCCGAAACATCGATCGAATGGACTGATGCAACCTGGAATCCTGTGGCCGGCTGCACGGTGCTGACCGCAGGCTGCACGAATTGCTACGCCATGCGGATGGCCTCCCGGCTAGAGGCGATGGGCGCTGAAAAGTACCGCGGCCTCACCCGGAAAAGCGGTGGGCGGGCTGTCTGGACGGGCAAAATTCGATTGGACGAGAAATCGCTCGATGCCCCGCGCGCCTGGTCAAAGCCGCGTAAGGTCTTCGTGAATTCAATGTCCGATCTTTTTCACGATGATGTACCGATTGAATTCATCGCTCAGGTTTGGGAGGTGATGAAGAGTACGCCTCGGCATACCTATCAAATCCTCACGAAGCGCCCCGAGCGCATGGCCGAGGTACTCGCCAAGCCTCCATTTTATATTCTGTCGAATGTCTGGCTTGGCGCCAGCGTTGAAGACGATCGCGTTCTGTATCGGTTGGATGCAATTCGGCGGGTGCCGGCTGCGATCAGGTTCGTCTCGCTTGAGCCGCTGATCGGATCGGTAGTTCGGGGCGATCTGACCGGTATTCATTGGGCGATTGTCGGCGGTGAGAGCGGTCCGCGTGCTCGCGAAATGAAGCCGGAGTGGGTCGACGAGATCGAGGCGATGTGCCGCCGATCAGGGACAGCATTCTTCTTCAAGCAGTGGGGCGGAAAAAACAAGAAGGCGGCCGGGCGCCTGTTGCGCGGCCGCACCTATGATGAACTTCCTGCCTTGAGTATGTGATTGCCGATCTTCGTCGCCAAACCTATCGCCTTCGGATCATTGTTCGATATGCACAGAAATAGTGAAAATCGTTGTGGTTTCTTGTGCAAAGGCAGAGGTAACGGCTTAAGCACCGTAGCGAAAATTGTCTCCAGTCGAGACCGTGCATAGGCTTCCAGGCCGGCTACGTCTGCCGAACGGCGTCGCGGCTCTTCGGAGATTCCGTCAAACAAGTCCTCTCGCATTGTCTTAGGATAGAGCTCTTGCTCCCAAGCATCGGATCCAAACATTCGGGTAAGGGCGGCGCGCTTGTGCTCGTCGATGTTAGATAGTTCCCGCGTGGCCTGTCGATAAAGGCCTGCCAAAGAAAACAGAAACCAAACGTCAATTGCCTTGGTCGCGGCAACCTTCTCTAGCGTGGACCATTCCAGTTGCATCCCGTAGGGATCAAGAAAGAGGACGGCTCTGGTAGATCGCCAACTATTGGCGGCGATGAGCGATTTCAGGGCATCGTTGGCGTCGTTCTTGATCACCACAATTCTTCGATTGAGATGGTTCGCAGCCAATTCCTGAAGCGCTTCAACGTATGAAGGCTTGCTCTCGATGAAAACAATAAAATCAAAGGGAGGCTTTACATCGACTGCGATTCTCGCTGACCCGCGTCGTTGTTCGATTCTTTCCGGCTCACCTGCGTCCAGGAGACCGGCTGCTCGTTCTTCATGGCGCACGGTGCGAGAGCCAGTCCCGGCGAATGCGTCTATGTACCAAAGTTCGTCGAATTTACCCCTAAGCGCGGTGGTGAAGAATTTTAGGTATTTTTCAACGATCGATAGCTTGAGCTCGGTGTGCTGGTCGCCGAACTCATGATCGATTGGCATCAACGCGCCTTTGCAATCTCAGAACAGGACGGTTCCGATGGTCCGCCAGACATTCCTGCGGCGGAGTTGTCAAAACGTGATTCTGCAACTTTTTAGCTTCCACAGATCGCGCTTACAAGATGCAGCCCTCGGCCTACGGCGGCGCGATCATAGGTGCCCGCCGCTCAGGCGGCGCCCAACCGCGTCGCCAGCACCTTGTCGATGCGCCGGCCGTCGAGATCGACGATCTCGAATCGCCAGCCGCCGGCCTCGATCTTGTCGCCGACGGCCGGAATGGCGCCGAATTCCTGCAGCAGGAAGCCGGCGAAGGTCTGATAGGGCTTTGATGGCGGCAGGACGATGCCGAGCAAGTCGGCGAATGCGACTGCCGGCATCCAGCCCGATATCAGATAGGAGCCATCGTCACGCTTCACGAAGGGAAGCTCGGCGGGGCCCTCTTCGGTGTGGAAGGAGCCGACGATCGCTTCAAGAATATCCGCACGGGTCACGACGCCCTGGAAGGTGCCGTATTCGTCGTGAATGAGGCCCATATGCACCGGCGAGTCACGCAGGATCGCGATGACGTCCCGCGCATCGACGGTCTCCGGGATGATCGGCGCGTGGCGGATCAACTGGCTGATATCAGGCGTCTTGCCCGACAGGCATGCGTCGAGCATATCCTTGGCGTTGACGATCCCGAGCACGTGGTCGCGGTTGCCGTCGAATACCGGGAAGTGGGAATGATTGCTGCCTGCGATGGTCGTCGCCACCCCGGCAATGGGATCGCTGACGTCGATCATGCTCACTTCGTGCCGCGGCGTCATCACGGCGCCGACCGGAAGGTCGCCGAGCCGCATCACGCCCGCGATCATTTCCTTTTCGCCGGGCTCCAGCACGCCGGCATTTTCGGCTTCGACGACGAGGGTGCGAATTTCCTCCTCGCTGACCCTCTCTTCCGCTGCGCCCCGCTGACCGAGCAGCCAGAGCAACGCCTTGCCCGAACGATCCAGCAACCACACCAGCGGCAGCGACACCGTCGCCAGCACGGTCATCGCCGGCGCGACCCGGACCGCGACCGCCTCGGGATCGCGCAGCGCGATCTGCTTCGGCACCAGTTCGCCGACGATCAGCGAAAAATAAGTGATCGCGCCGACAACGACGCCGACGCCGATCGCATCCGCGAGTCCCCGCGACAGCCCGATGTCCATCAGCCATGCGGACAGACGCAGCCCCAGTGTCGCGCCGGAAAGGGCGCCTGAGAGCACGCCGATCAGGGTGATCCCGATCTGCACGGTGGAGAGAAACTTGCCGGGATCGGATGCCAGCGCCAGCGCGCGGCGAGAACCGGGAACGCCCTTGGCGACCAGACCGGCCAGCCGCGCGGGCCGTGACGAAACGATGGCCAGCTCCGACATCGAGAGCAGACCATTGACGACGACCAGGACCGCTACGATCCCGAGTTCCAGATAGAGCACGATTCAGCCTTGTTGTTCCGCCTCGCCAAGCGTTCGGGCAGCAAGCCCAAGATAGGGATTGCCGGGCGAACTTGCCAGAATGACGATGGCGACGAATCTCGTCATGGCCGGGCGTGTCCCGGCCAGCCACGTCTTTCTTGCTTGAGTGAAGCCAAGACATGGATGCCCGGGACAAGCCCGGGCATGACGAGCCTGTACTTCATTCAGGCCCGCGTCCAGATGGCGACGGGCTGCTCGATGCCGCGGACCGCGCAGGCCGGCTTTTCGACCAGGTGCATGAAGTCGGCGTTCGCGCATTTGCCCTCGGCGCGCGCCCGCTGCACCAGATCGTGACTGGCCACCATCGCGCAGCCGAATTCGCGGGTCAGCGATTCCAGCCGGCTCGCCGCATTCACGGTGGTGCCGATGACGGCGAATTCGAGCCGGTTCAATCCGATATCGCCCAGCACGACCGGGCCGTAGTGCAAGCCCAGGCTGAGCTGGATCGGTGGCTCGCCGCGATGTTTTCGCTCGAGATTCAATTCGTCCATCGAGCCGATCATGGCCTGCGCGCAACGCAGCGCATTGCCGGCGTCGCGATCCCCGGTGAACGGGGTGCCGAACGTCGCCATCAATCCGTCGCCGAGATATTTGTCCAGTGTACCGTCATGGCGGAAAACCTCGCGCTCCATCCGCTCATGGAAGCGTCGCAGCGTGCCGATCACCTCGGTCGGACTGCGGCCGTCGGAATAGGCGGTAAAGCCGACGATATCGGCGAACAGTACCGCGACATCCTGGGTTCGGACCTGCTTCAGCGGATCGTCGTTCTTCGAAAGCTCCGCGACGACGTTGGGTGAGAAATAACGCGCGAGGTTGGTGCGCTCGCGTTCGATCCCGGCATGGCTGATCAGCAGCGCATTGGAACGGCGTGCCGCCAATGCCAGGATCATGGCGACGAGCAGGAAAACGACGATTTGCTGAAACCGCCCGCCGAATCCGATAGCTGAGGGGTCGATGATCTCGAACAGTCTGACGTCGGAACCCGTGGCGGCTCTGACACGTTCGGACAACGCGGCATGGGTTATGGGTTGCAGGTAAACCCAGGTGACGGCGACCGCCCACAGCGCCGAGGTCCCGAAGCCGATCGCCACCACGGTACGCCACGAATAGGCCATCGTCGCGGTGGCCAGGAAAATGAAGAAGTAGAGGAAGCTGTCGAACCGGAATTGCATCGCAAGCGGCCAGTCGACCGCGCTCCAGGGATTGGGCACGACGCTGAGGAAGGTCAGCAGCGCCAGATCGCAAAATATCAACACCAGCTCCGGGCTCGATCGGCCGGCGATCTTGCCGACCTTGAGCTGGGCCCAGCCATTCAACGCGAACAGGCCGAGCATCACGACGTAGTAGCTGACTTCCCAGGTCGGATTGATGATCGGCAAAGTGACGGCGGTCACCGCCAGCGCCACCCAGCGCGCGCGGACCGCCAGCAGCAGGCCCTCCCGCTTGCTGTCGGCAAGGGCCGCCTCCGCGAATTTCAGCGTGGCCTGAGCCTCGGTTCGTTCAACCGGCGCGCCGCGGGACTCGGGAATGTCGCTGGTATCCGCCAATACGCTCAAACCATTCACTCCTGATTTCGCACCGGAATCATGCGCCGATGAACGCGTTGATCAGCATCGCAGCCCCGGCAGCCAGCATGATACCATCCATCACCAGCCGAAACACGTCCGGCTCGAGCCGCAACACAAAACGCCGGGCGATGAAGGCGCCCGCCATCAGCGACGAACCGGCGATCAGGCCCTTCAGCGCGACATCGCCCGTCAGCGCGCCGAACCGCTGGAAGGTCAGGGATTTGCTGACATACAATCCGAGCGAGCTTGCGGCTTCGGTGGCGAGAAACGCGCCTTTTGTCAGCCCATGGAACAGAAACAGCGGCACGCTCAAGGGCCCGGTCGACACCACGATGCCGGTGATGTAGCCGATCACGGCGCCGCCGATGGCGAGGTGCCAGAGCGACACCTTCAGCTGGTAGCGGGCGAGCCAGTGCCGCACCGGCACCATCGCAATCAGGAACAGCCCGATCGAAACATCGACCGCGTGCGGCGGCAGCACCAGCAGCGTGCGCGCGCCGAGTGCTGCGGCCGGAATGCCGGTCACGGAGTAGGCGGCGCAGGCGCGCCAGTCGACCTCGCGCCACCAGGCCAGGATGCGTGAAAAATTGGCCATCACGGCGGCGACCGCCATGATAGGCACCGCCTGCTGCGGCCCGTATTGATAGACCAGCACCGGCATCAGCATGATCGACGACCCCGTGCCGACGATGCCGGAGATGGTGCCGGCGGCGAGCCCGACCACGAGGACGAAGAGGAAGTTCAAGGGGGGCTCCGCGACAGGCTGCCCCTCATCCTGATCAGGAGCCGCGCGCTTGCGCGGCGTCTCGAAGGATGGGGACGCGCACTCTGGCCAGATGGTTCGAGACGGCGCAAGAGCGCCTCCTCACCATGAGGGAGCGCGCGTTTCGGTCGCCTGCGGCCTGAGATGAACCGCTCCGTCGTCGGAGCGCATTTCAGGCACCTACGGATGCGGCCCCCACGGCGCCGCGAGCAGGAGCTTGACCTCCTGCGTCATGACCAGCGGGCGGAATTTGCCGGCGAAGTTCATGAAGTCGGGATTGGCGAACAGTAATTTCCAGGATTCGCGGCGATCGGCGTCGTCGTCGAATTTCCAGAGATGGACGATCTGGTTGATGGTGCCGACGTCGCTTTGAAAATAGCCGATCAGCTTCTTGTCGTGCTCACCCTTCTGCATCGCAGGAAATCCGATCTCCTGGTAAAGCTTCACGGCTTCGGACATCTTGCCGACATAGAGGGTGTAGGTGCGCAGCTCATAGATCGCCATGGCGTGGTTCCTTTCTTGTGAAAATGCGTTGGTGGACGTTGCGCACGATCGCGCCACACTCTCGGTCGTCATCGTCCGGCTTGACCGGACGACCCAGTATTCCAGAGACTTTCGCGATCAACCGAGAAGCCGCGGCGTACTGGATCCCCGCCTGAGCCTGGCATCGGGCTCGCCGAAGGCGAGACCCGGTGGCGGGGATGACAATCGGAGAGTTGTTGCCGCTCATCGCAGCACGACCCACGCCGGCGCGTGGTCGCTGGCGCCTTCCTCGCCGCGCAGCTTGCGGTCGACGCCGGCCTTTATCAATCGCGGCGCCAGCGCCGGGCTCAGCAGCAGGTGGTCAAGACGCAAGCCGGCATCGCGCGCCCAGCGGTTGCGCTTGTAGTCCCAGAAACTGAACATCGGCTCGTCCGGATGCAGTTCGCGGATCGCGTCGCACCAGCCTTGCGCCACCAGCTGTTTGAAGGCGGCGCGGCTCTTCGGCTGGATCAGCGCGTCCTTGTCCCACGATCTGGTCGGATAGATATCGAGCGGCGTCGGCGCGACGTTGTAGTCGCCCGCCAGCACCACCGGTATATCCTGCTTGATGAATTTCGCGGCGCGCAGCCGGAGCCGCCTGAACCAGTCGAGCTTGGTGTCGAATTTCGGCCCCGGCTGCGGATTGCCGTTCGGCAGATAGATGCTGGTGACGACGATGCCGTTGACGGCGGCCTCGATGTAACGCGCTTCGCGGTCGTCGGGATTGCCGGGCAGGGCGGTGCGGATAAGTACCGGATCGGTCTTGCGCGCCAGGATGGCGACGCCGTTCCAGGTCTTCTGGCCGCGCCACACCGCGCCGTAGCCCGCCTTGCCGATCGCATCGACCGGAAAGTCGGCGTCGGTGCATTTCAGTTCCTGCAGCGCGACGGCGTCGGGTTTAGCCTGATGCAGCCAGCGCAGCAGGTTCGGCAGGCGGCGGTTGATATTGTTGATGTTGAAGGTGGCGACTTTCATGGCCCGACGAAATCGTCAGGCCGGTATCACGGGAGCCGGTTGAGGGGCGGCCGTCCGTTCATCGGTCGCGATGCCGCCCTTGTAGATCCGGGCATACCGCGAACCGAGGCTGGTCAGCACTTCGTAACCGATGGTGCCGAAATGGTGCGCGAGTTCATCTACGGTGATGCCTTCGCCGATCAGCGTCACCATGTGGCCGCGGCGCACGTCTTTCTTGTCGAGGTCGGTGACGTCGATCGCCATCAGGTCCATCGAGATGCGGCCCGCGACCGGGCAGCGCTTGCCGGCGACCATCACCTCGGCGCCGCGGGTGCCGTCATTGCTGCTGCCGGCGCGGAAATAACCGTCGGCATAGCCTGCGGAAACGATGGCGAGCCGGGTCGGCCGCCGCGCGCTCCAGGTGCCGCCGTAGCCGACGCTGTCGCCCTTCTCGATATTGCGGATCTGCACGATGCGGGCCTTGACTTCGACCACGGGTTGCATCGGATTGTCGGCCTCCGGCGTCGGATTGACGCCGTAGAGCGCGCAACCCGGCCGCACCAGGTCGAACTGGAACGCGGCGCCGAGGAAACATCCGGACGAATTCGACAGCGACGCCGGCACGCCGGAAAACAGGCTGGCGATCTCGCGGAAGGTGGCGAGCTGCCGGGCGTTGGACGGATGGTTGAGGGTCTCGGCGCAGGCGAGGTGGCTCATGACCAGCGTAATGCCGTGATCGCCGGCGTTGATCCGGGGAATGATGCCCTCGGCTTCCACAAGGGTCAGGCCGAGCCGGTTCATGCCGGTATCGATGTGAATGGCGGCGCCGCCGGCCCAGCCGGTGCGGCGGCAAAACACATCCCATTCGGCGAGTTCGTTGAGGTCGCCGATCACAGGCCTGGCGTCGATCCTGGCGTAGGCCTCGCCGCTGTTCTGGAAAAAGCCGTCGAGCACGTAGATCGCCGCCGTCGCCGGCACCGCCGCGCGGACCACGCGGGCTTCGTCGAGGGTGGCCACGAAAAACGTCTTGCAGCCGGCGCCGGCGAGCGCGCGCGCGACCTGTTCGGCGCCGCAGCCATAGGCGTTGGCCTTGACCACGCCGGCGCATTCGGCCGGCACCGCCGATTTCTCGAGCTTGCGCCAGTTGGCAACGATGGCGTCGAGATCGACGGTGAGGACAGCGGTGGCGGTCGCCAGCGCAGCCGCCTGGTTGGCTTCAGCCGAGAGGATGGAGCCGGGCGGGGCCAGTTTCGGGTCGGTAATGATGTTCATGCCGCACTTTACGCGCAGGCCTGCCGCGGTTCAACCGGGCAAGATTCCCCGGATGCCGCGTCAGTAGCTCTGTGGCGTCAACTGGCCGTCGTCCGCCAGATTGCTGAACCGCGTGAATTGGCCCTCGAACTGCAAGGGGACAGTGCCCGTCGGCCCGTGGCGCTGCTTGGCGATGATGACTTCTGCCCTGCCGTGAGCATTATCCATTTCAATCTGCCACTTGCCATATTCTTCCGTGCCGGGCTTCGGCTCCTTGTTCTGCAGATAATATTCCTCGCGGTAGACGAAGAGCACGACGTCGGCGTCCTGCTCGATCGATCCGGACTCGCGAAGGTCGGACAATTGCGGATGCTTGTCATCGCGGCTTTCGACCTGGCGCGACAGCTGCGACAGGGCGATGACCGGAATATTGAGTTCCTTCGCCAGCGCTTTCAGGCTGGTGGTGATCTCGGTGACTTCCTGCACCCGGTTGTCGTTGCCGCGTTTGCCCGAGCCCTGCAGCAGCTGGATGTAGTCGACCACGATCAGATCGAGTCCCTTCTGCCGCTTCAGCCGGCGCGCGCGCGCCGTCAGCTGCGAAATCGAGAGGCCGCCGGTTTCGTCGACGAAGAGCGGGAGATGCTGAAGTTCGATTGTGTAATCGCGAATGGTGTCGAATTCGCTTTGGCTGATGCCGCCACGCCGGATCAGACTCGACGAGATGCCGGTCTGTTCGGCGAGAATACGGGTGGCGAGCTGTTCGGCCGACATTTCGCAGGAGAAGAAGCCGACGATGCCGCCATTGACGGATTTCATGGTGCCGTCGGCCTGCACCTCGGCTTGATGTGCCTTTGCGACATTGTAGGCGATGTTGGTGGCGAGCGCGGTCTTGCCCATGCCGGGACGGCCGGCGACGATGATCAAGTCGGAACGTTGCAACCCGCCCATCTTGGCGTCGAGGTCGCGCAGGCCCGTTGCGGTGCCCGACAGCTTTCCGTCGCGCTGATAGGCGTTCGCCGCCATATCCAGTGCGACCTTCATCGCCTGCGCGAAACCCTGGAAGCCGCCGTCGTAGCGGCCGGATTCGGCCAGTTCGTACAGCCTGCGCTCGGCGTCCTCGATCTGCGCCCGCGGCGCAAAGTCCACCGGCGCATCGTAGGCGACATTGACCATGTCCTCGCCGATCCGGATCAGGTCGCGGCGCAGCGCCAGTTCGTAGATCGTCCGCCCGTAATCCTGCGCGTTGATGATGGTGGTGGCTTCGGCGGCGAGGCGGGCGAGGTACTGGCCGACCGTCATGCCGCCGAGATCGGTCTCGGCCGGGACGAAAGTCTTCAGCGTGACGGGGGTGGCGACCTTGCCCATCCGGATCAGGCTGCCGGCGGTCTCGTAGATGGTCTGATGGATCGGCTCGAGAAAGTGTTTCGGCTCCAGAAAGTCCGAAACCCGATAGAACGCGTCGTTGTTGACCAGGATCGCGCCCAGCAGGCTCTGTTCGGCCTCGATATTGTGCGGTGCGCTGCGATAGGCCGGAGTTCCCGGATCGGGCGCGAGCTTGAGGACGTTCGAATCAGTGAGAGCCATGGTCGATTTGTGCTTCGGATTGGGTCGTAATTTTGGATTCGGGGGCGGGCAGCGATAAAGCGCCTGCCGCGGCGAAAGCGAAAGCGAAACATCGCCGCTTATGCACCGATCATTAAAAGAGTGGATGAATCCCGACCGCGCCAAGCCCGATGCTTGACGCGTTTTGGCCAACCGGGCTCGCCGATGCGCCGCTTCCTGCCACGGAGAAGTCTGGAAAATCCTCGCGCGGCCTGAACCTTGTTCCCCTGCGGGCACACTCATGCCAAGGGCGGCAAATGTTCCGAACCGCTACCCCCGGCTGATCAGATCAGGAGGAGATAGATCAGCGCAGCCAGGGCAGCGCCGACGCCGGTGGCGATCAGGGCGTAGTCGGTGCCGATGTCGGCCTGCGGATCGAACTGTGATGGGTAGGATTTCTGGGCCATTTCGGTCGTTTAGGGCAGCCCAGTCCAATCATCTGTGAAGCAGATCACATTCGGTTAATTTTCTCTTCGATAATTGGTCGCAAGGAACGGGTTGGCGGCGGCAGCATTGGTAACCGGGGTGGATTAGGAATAGGCGATGGGCCAGCAGCTTCAACGATGGCGATCGGCAGGCGGCGAGAAATTATGGCTGTCGATGCTGATCGACACCATGAAACAGGCTTCCCGTTCGGAACTGCGCAGCCAGCCCTGCGACCGGTCGGTCGTGGCCGCCGTGTTGGCGCAGCTTTCGCGTCCGGCGGCGCCTTATGTCCATCAGGGATCCGGTTTCAGCCTGCGTCACTAGAACTTTGACAGGACCTGAGAACTTCCTGGGATCGCAGGCCTATTCGCCCGCGATCTGCAGCCGAGGCCGCCGGCCACGCTCGACGCCGCGAAGCCGGGCTTCTTCGTCGCCGATGTAATCCCGGGTCATCGGCACGACGCCCTGGCGCCTGGTGAGCTGGATCTGGAAGTTCATCATGTTCTGTTTGCGGAACGACATCTCCGAGCACGCCAGGTAAAATTCCCACATCCGCGCAAAGCGCTCGTCGTAGAGCCGCACCGCCTCTTCCCGCCGCGCCATGAACCGTTCGCGCCACGCTTTCAGCGTTTCCGCATAATGCATCCGCAGGATTTCGATGTCGCATACCAGCAGGCCGGCGCGCTCGATCGCGCGCGTGACCTCGGATAGTGCGGGGATATAGCCGCCGGGGAAAATGTACTTGGTGATCCAGGGATTGGTGACGTCGGGTCCCTCCGAACGGCAGATCGAATGCAGCATCATCATGCCGTCGTCGGTGAGCAGCTCGGCGCAGCGCCTGAAATAGGTTTCGTAGAAATCGACGCCGACATGCTCGAACATTCCGACCGACACGATGCGCTCGAACGGGCCGGGAATGTCGCGATAATCCTCCAGGAAGAACCTGGCCGATGCCGCCAGGTTTTGCTCGGCGGCGCGGGCGTTCGACGCCTGCAATTGTTCGGTCGACAGCGTGACGCCGGTGAGGTTGGCGCCGGTCATTTCGGCCAGATAGAGGCCGAGGCCGCCCCAGCCGGAGCCGATGTCGAGCACGCGGTCGCCGGGCCGGATCAACAGCTTGGCGGCGAGATGGCGCTTCTTGGCAAGCTGGGCGTCGTCGAGTGTCGCGTCAGGCGATTCGAAATAGCCACAGCTGTACTGCTTGTCGGCATCGAGGAAGAGGGAATAGAGACGGCCATCGAGATCGTAATGATGCGCGACGTTATCGAGGGACCGGCGGCGCAGATTGAACTGCCTGGCATGCCTGACGAGATACCGCAGAAGCCATTGCAGCCTGGCCCAGCGCGGCACTATCTCGGGCTGATCCATCAGGATCGCCAGCGCATCCGCAATCGAGCCATTCTCGACGACGAAGGTTCCGTCCATGTAGACTTCGCCCAGCGCAAGCTCTGGGTTGAGGAGAACCCGGCGTTCGGCGTCGGTGGTCAGGAAGCGAACCGCGACCGGCTGCCCGGTCCCGTCGCCGCAGCTGAATTTGGCTCCGCTCGCGGTCGTGAAGGTCAACGCGCCGCGGCGAATGAACTGCTGCAGGAAGTAACGCAACAAACGGTCCATCGAAACCACCGAACTGAGCGATCCCAACGAGGCTGGCGTAGCGGCCATCACAGCCAGCGAAAACGGGGGTCGACTGGGTCCCCGCGCGCCGCCTCTCAATCATAATAGCGATGCGGCGATGGCGCTAGTGCGTTGTACACAAAGCGGATATTCGGAATTTTCGCGTTCACGCAGATGAGTTATATGTGCGCTTCCATTCGCGTCATAATCGGCTAAAAGGTGACCGCTGCCACCCGTGCCGGATTTGGGACGCTGGGAAGCCAATTCCGCATCTGGAGAACTCTGAGAATGTTGAGCCGAGCGCTCAGTTTAGCGACGGTGACGCTTCTGATCGGCTGTCTCGCGGCGATCCCGGTGCGGGCGCAAAATCTCGAGGCCGGCAAGAGCCCTTCCCAGATTTTTTCGGGCACCTGCACCGCCTGCCACAAGGGAGCGCGGGGCCTCCTGAAGACCGTGGCGCCTGGATCGCTGCCGGGCTTCCTGCGCCAGCATTATACCACCTCCAGCGAGATGGCCTCGCAGCTCAGCGCCTTTCTGATCGCCAACGGGGCGACGGCGCCCGATCCCCGCGGTGCCAAGCCGACCCAGCAGGCCAAGGATGTGAAACCCGCAGCCCCCGAGCAACTCGATCGCCAGGGACGCCCGGTACGCCCCGCGCCGGCGCCGGAGACCGCCAGGCCAGACGGTGAGCCGCAACAGGCCGCGATCGCGCCCGGGCCGGATGGCCGCAAATCCGCGACCAAGCAGAAGCTGAGCAAGCGCGGCAAGCCCGAAGAGACGCCCAAGGTCGATGCCACCAAGGATGAGCCGGCCAAAAGCGAGGCGGCGAAAGACGATACGGCCAAGAGCGAACCTGCCAAGGAAACTGCCAAGGAAACCGTCAAGGACGACGCAGCCAAGCCGCCTGGCGAGGCTAATTCGCAGTCGGCCCACATAGCTGCGCCGAAGCAGAACGGCGAAACCCCGGCGCTGCGGTCCGATCCGGTGCCGCCGGTCACGCCGGCGCCGCCAGCGATGTCGGCCGCCATCTCCAGCGGCACATCGGAGCCGGCGGCCACGCCTGCGCCGCCGCTGCTCATGCTGCCACGTCCTCCGGCCGTGACGGCTTCCGGCCCGCCATTGCCTCCGGTCCCCCCCGCGGGACCGCCGGCACCTCCCATCTCCCAATAGATTCCCGCGACCTCGCGGTTTTGACCCACGGCCGGGCTTGATCAGTTCTAGAGTAATGCTCTAGAGTAACGATCCAGACTCGAGGGAGTAAATCGTGGTCGCTGGCGCGCGAGAGGATCTGATGGCCGCGGGATTGGCGGTGTTCGACCGCGACGGCTTCGAGGGTGCGACGGTTGCGGCCATTCGCACCCGCGCGCGGGCTTCCAACGGCAGCTTCTTTCATTTCTTCAGATCGAAGAAAGAACTGGCGGGCGCGCTGTTTCTGGAAGTGCTGCAGCATTATCACGCCGCGGTGCTGGCGGCGCTCGATACGCCCTGCGGCGCGCAAGAGGGCATCGATCGCCTGATCCGCGCGCATCTGGACTGGGTGGTGAACAACCGGCGCGAGGCGCGCTATCTGTTCGAGATTTCCCGCAGCGAATGGACCGAAGAGGTCAGGGACGCGCAGCGGGCACAGAATTCGCGCCTCGGCGAGGGCGTCGAGCGCTGGCGCGCGCCGCTGATCGCCAGCGGCGAACTGCTGCCGATGACCGCGACGCTGTTCTTCAGCCAGATCATCGGGCCCGCGCAGATTTTCTGCCGCGCCTGGCTGTCCGGCCGCGACCGCAGCGATCCGAGGCTCCAGGCCGACGTCCTGATCGCTTGCGCTATTCGCGCGCTGGTGGCGCCGCAACCCATTGCAGACACCGGAGGCAAACCTTGACGGAGCAAGCCATGACGCAGGATCCCGATTTGAAGCCCGATCCGGATTTCGCGCCCATCGCACAACGAATCCGCGACAGCGTCGGCCGGCAGGGTTTTATGGGCCATGTCGGTGCCGAGCTCTCCGAACTGGCGCGCGGATCGTGCACGCTCGCAGTCGACCGGCGGCCGGAGCTGTTGCAGCAGCATGGCCTGTTCCATGGCGGCGTCACCGCCTTCCTGGTCGACAACGCGACCACGATCGCGGCGGCGACATCGCGCGGCCAGCCGGCGCTGACGGCGGAATACAAATTGAATCTGCTGTCGCCGGCATCCGGCGAGCGTCTGATCTGTCGCGCCCGCGTCATCAAGCCAGGACGGCAGGTCGCCGTGGTTGCCGCCGATGTGTTTTGTGTCATCGACGGAATAGAGAAGCACACCGCGACCGCGCTGGCGTCGATCGCGATGCTGCCGGATCAAGTAACGGCAAGAATCCGAGCTTGATTCCAGGCCCGGCCTGAGGCCGGGCCTGGTGGTGTGTGCCGCAAGGGCGACGGCGTTACTTGTCGGAAGCTTCTTCCTGCGGTTCGTCGTCGCGGCGGGCTTCCGGATCGAAGAATTCGCCAGCGGCGGCGAGCGCTTCGGCGGCCGCGTCCTGGTCTTCCTGACGCGTGGAGATGTCTTCGCCGCGGTTGATGCGCTCGGCCTCGTCGGCGCTGCGCGCGACCGTCACGCTGACGGCGACTTCGACTTCCGGATGCACGGCGATGGCGATGTTGTGCTTGCCGATGGTCTTGATCGGCGCGTCCAGCATCACCTGGCTGCGGCTGATGGTGACTTTATCGGCCTCGAACGACGCGATGATGTCGCGCACCGTCACCGAACCGAACAGCTGGCCGGTTTCGGAAGCCTGGCGCAGCACGACGACGTTGCGGCCGTCGATCTTCTCAGCCACCTTGGTGGCTTCGCCCTTGGCCTGCAGGTTGCGGGCTTCCAGATCGGCCTTCATGCCTTCGAACTTGGAGCGGTTATCCGCGGTGGCGCGCAGCGCCTTGTTGCGCTTCAGGAGGAAATTGCGGGCATAGCCGTCCTTGACGCGGACGACTTCGCCCATCTGGCCCAGCTTGGCGACGCGTTCCAGCAAAATGACTTCCATATTCGTTCTCCTTGTTGGTGATGTTGGATTGTGAAGTGACGTGAGTTGCAGATTTCAGGACGCGGGCAGGGGCGGCGGCCTCCCGTGCAGAAAGCGCTGGCGGAATTTGAAGAGCGCGTCGGCAATACCGAGAGCCGCCATCGCCAGGATGAGCCAGCCGCCGGAAAACACCATCATGGTGTAGCTGCAGGCCAGCCAGAGCCCGCGGCCCTTCAGTCCAAGCGTCAGCGTGTGCAGCACCGCGAAGCCGGTCACCGCGTAAGCCATCAGCAGCGCCGCGGTGACGGTCTGGCCCAGCATCGCAAGCAGCCCGCCGGAAAAACAGAACGCGAAGGCGGCCGACAATGCCGCGAGCGTCATCGGCGGCAACTCGGTGCTCTTCAGGTCGGGCCACGAGCGACGCAACCGTCCCGACATTGCCGTGATCCGGGCAGCCAGCCAGAAGTTGAGCATCAGCATTGTCATGGCGCTGGTGGCGAAGGCCGCGGGCAAGATGATCAACGCGACATCGATCCGCTGCTTGATCTCGTCACCCGAAGCCTCGACGCGGGGACCGAGAACACGCAGCAAGGCCGCCCGCAGGGTCTCGGTGATGGTGGCACCGTCGGTGCCCAGCGTGAGCAGGGTCGCCATGGTGGACAGCGTGCCAAAAGCGGCGATCCAGAGCAGGATGCGGCCGACCGGATACCATTCCATCGACGGCTGGGCCGACGGCGTCGCGCCTTCACTCGACCCGGCATCGGCAACCGGCCGTCCGAGCAAAGCCAGGTGCGCGAGCCACCAGGCAGGCAGCGCCATCATGACGACAAAGGGGATGGAAATGTGCAGGCCGAAGATCGCACCGAGGCCGGTGGCCGCTCCGATGCCGCCGATGGTGGCGGCGAGCGGACCCCATCCCAGCCCCGCCACCATCAACGGCAACGCGGTGAAGTAGAGCAGCACGATCGAGATCAGCGCGCCCGAGATGATCGAGGCGAACATCAGCGCCGACGCGCAGCCGGCCGCAATGGCGACGAGAACGATCATGGTCATCAGCTGTCCCGCTCCCTTCGAGCGGTTAGAGGTTCCCTGGAGAACCCCAACCATCGGCGACCGGACGACCCGGAAGCCTTATGAAGATATTGAAGATAACCCGATCCGCGGCGCGGACGCCGCGGATCGAAAGTTTTGTTACCTGATCACGTAGGGCAGCAGGCCGAGGAACCGCGAGCGCTTGATGGCGCGGGCGAGTTCACGCTGCTTCTTGGCGGAAACGGCGGTGATGCGGCTCGGCACGATCTTGCCGCGCTCGGAAACGTAACGCATCAGCAGCTTGGAATCCTTGTAGTCGATCTTCGGCGCATTGGGACCCGTGAACGGGCAGGTCTTGCGGCGGCGGAAAAACGGACGGCGTGCACCAGCTTCAGCCATGATTCTTACTCCTCAACCGCTGCTTCGGCGTCGTCACGCGGACGGCGCGGACCACGATCACCACGATAGCCACCGCCGCCACCACCATCACGATCGCCACGGAAACCGCCTTCGCGATCGCCGCGGAAGCCGCCGCCACGGTCGTCGCGATCGCGGTCGCGATCGGCCTTGCGCATCATCGCCGAGGGACCTTCCTCGTGCTCTTCGACGCGAACGGTGAGATAGCGGATCACGTCTTCGCTGATTCGCTCCTGCCGCTCGACTTCGGCGACCGCCGCCGAGGGGGCGTCGATGTTGAGCAGCACGAAGTGCGCCTTGCGGTTCTTGTTCATCCGGTAGGTGAGGGAGCGTACGCCCCAGCTTTCCATCTTGACGACCTTGCCGCCGAGACCTTCGACGATGCCGGTCATCTGGGTGGTCAGTTCTTCGACCTGCTGGGTGCTCGCATCCTGACGCGCGAGAAAAACATGCTCGTAAAGAGGCATGGGTGTCCTTTCCTAGTGTTGGCGCGGTTCCCGGCGGCAAGCCCTTCGAGACCTTCGGAAAGGACTCGGGATTAAGCTCAGAAGGCGGAAGCACGGGACGACGGACCGACTGGCCCTATCGCATCAAAATCGCCTGGAAGGTGAAATTGCTGAGACCGTCCGTTCAGCTCCCGGCCGGGATCCACGGATGGTGCGGTTTATAAGGATTTTGGCCGCGATGGCAAGGGAAAGCCTTCCGGTCGGCAGGCCCTGTCGCACGGTGGGGAACCCGTCCGGCGGCTTGACATAACCGGCCGCCGCGGTGTCTTTCGGCTCAACTTTGGGGATTTGGTACGTTCAGGGAGCGCCGATGACGGCAGCATTCACCTTTCCGGGGCAGGGCTCCCAGGCCGTCGGCATGGGCAAGGCGCTGGCCGAGGCATTTCCGGCGGCGCGCGCGGTTTTCGACGAGGTCGACGCGGCGCTGGCGGAGAAACTGACCGCCATCACCTGGGACGGCCCGGCCGAGACCCTGCAGCTTACCGAAAATGCCCAGCCGGCGCTGATGGCAGTCTCGCTCGCTACCCTGCGGGTGCTGGAGACCGAAGCCGGCTTCTCGGTCGGACGCGATGCCGCCTTCGTGGCCGGGCATTCGCTCGGCGAATATTCCGCGCTGGCGGCGGCCGGCAGCTTCAGCATCAGCGACACCGCGCGCCTGCTGCGCATCCGGGGCCTTGCCATGCAGAAGGCGGTACCGGTGGGGACCGGGGCCATGGCCGCGCTGCTCGGGCTCGATTATGAGGCGGCAGTAGCCGTTGCCGAGGAGGCTGCCCAGGGTCAGGTCTGTCAGGCCGCCAATGACAATGGCGGCGGCCAGGTCGTCATTTCCGGTGACAAGGCCGCGGTCGAGCGCGGGCTCGAGATCGCCAAGACCAGGGGCGCCAAGCGCGCCTTGCTGCTGCCGGTGTCGGCGCCGTTCCATTGCCGGCTGATGCAGCCGGCGGCCGAGGCCATGGCCGAGGCGCTGGCCGGCGTCACCATCCGGCAACCGGCGTCGCCGCTGGTCTCGAACGTGCTGGCCGCGCCGATTACCGATCCGGACGAGATTCGCCGCCGCCTGATCGAACAGGTCACCGGCACGGTGCGCTGGCGCGAATCGGTGGCGTACATGGCGAGCCACGGGGTGACGCGATTTTTCGAGATCGGCGCCGGCAAGGTGCTGAGCGGGCTGGTCAAGCGCATTGCCGACGGCGCGGTCGGAATTTCAGTGGGCGGCCCCGGCGATATCGCCGGCGCCAAGGACGCATTGGCCGCATCGCATTAGGCATTAGGTGGTGGCCGGGAGGAGATTTTGATGTTCGATTTGACTGGCAGGACGGCGCTCGTCACCGGCGCGACCGGCGGCATCGGTAACGCGATCGCCCAGGCGTTGCACGCCCAGGGCGCGACGGTGGCCATTTCCGGAACGCGGCGCGAGGTGCTGGACACCCTCGCCGGCAAGTTGGGCGAGCGCGTTCACGTGCTGCCCTGCAACCTTTCCGACAGCGCCGAAGTCGAGGCCCTGGTGCCCGCGGCCGAGGCGGCGATGGGGCAGGTCGATATCCTCGTCGCCAATGCCGGCATAACGAAGGACAATTTGTTCGTGCAGTTGCGCGATGAGGACTGGGACGAGGTCATCAAGGTCAACCTGACCTCGACCTTCCGCCTCGCCCGCGCCGCGACCAAGCTGATGATGCGCAAGCGGTTCGGCCGCATCATCGCGATCACCTCGATCGTCGGCGTCACCGGCAACCCGGGGCAGGGCAATTACACCGCGTCGAAGGCGGGGCTGATCGGCATGATCAAGACGCTGGGGGCGGAATACGCCAAGCGCAACGTCACCGCCAACTGCATCGCGCCGGGATTTATCAAGACGCCGATGACGGATGCGCTCAACGACAAGCAGCGCGAAATGATCCTGTCGAAAGTTCCTGCGGCGCGGCTGGGAACGCCCGAAGATATCGCCGCGGCGGCGGTCTATCTTGCCTCCAACGAAGCCGCGTACGTGACCGGACAGACGATTCACGTCAACGGCGGAATGGCCATGTTTTGAACCGGTTACCAGCCCTTATGTACCGCCCGGGTGGTTTCCGGCTGTCATCGAGGCTTGTGGTCAAGGCTTTGTAGTCAAGGCTTGGGAAGTATGATAACCGAACCACTAACGGATGGGCAAAGAACGCCATTGCAGGAATTTGAATCCCTGTATATTGGCGGGGCGGAGCCTGCCGTCGTTCGCCGGGCCTTCGTCTGACATGACGGGGCAAATCAAGACGATGCGCGATTGCGAAGGAAGTTTAACGACCACGATGGTCCGTAGCGTCTTGGGGACGACGGGTCACATGGAACAAGCACGAGGTTGAACGATGAGTGAGATTGGCGAGCGAGTTAAGAAGATTGTGGTCGAACACCTTGGTGTTGAACCCGAAAAAGTGGTCGATGCCGCGAGCTTCATTGACGACCTCGGCGCGGACAGCCTCGATACGGTCGAGCTGGTGATGGCGTTCGAAGAGGAATTCGGTTGCGAGATTCCCGACGACGCCGCTGAGACGATTTTGACGGTCGGCGACGCCACAAAATTTCTTGAAAAAAACGCGAAGAGCTGACGCCCCGCGCGGTGCCGACGAAGCCGGACGGGCCGTGGTCGAGCGGTCCACCGGTTTCTTGTTGTTGGCCGTGAATACTGGGCTGGAGTGCTGGATATGAGGCGGGTTGTCGTCACGGGCCTCGGCATGGTTACGCCACTCGGCTGTGGCGTCGAGCCGACCTGGAAGCGCATCCTCAACAGCGAGAGCGGTGCCAGGAAGATCGACACGTTCGACGTGTCCGATCTGACCAGCCGGATCGCCTGCGTGATTCCACGCGGCGACGGCAGCGGCGGCACCTTCAATCCCGACCAGTGGATGGAGCCGAAGGATCAGCGCAAGGTCGACGACTTCATCGTCTTCGCCATGTGCGCGGCGCGTCAGGCTCTCGATGACGCCAATTGGCATCCCTCTACCGAAGAGGAACGCTGCGCCACCGGCACCATGATCGGCTCCGGGATCGGCGGCCTGTCGGGCATTGCCGACACCGCGTTGCTGCTGAAGGAGCGCGGCCCGCGCAAGGTATCCCCGTTCTTCATTCCCGGCCGCCTGATCAATCTGGCTTCAGGCTATGTGTCGATCGAGCACGGCCTCAAGGGCCCCAACCATTCGGTGGTCACGGCGTGTTCGACCGGCGCGCATGCGATCGGCGATGCCAGCCGGCTGATCGTGCTCGGCGACGCCGACGTGATGGTGGCGGGCGGCACGGAATCGCCGATTTGCCGGCTGTCGATGGCGGGATTTTGCGCCTCACGCGCGCTGTCGACCGGCTTCAACGAGACTCCGGAAAAAGCATCGCGTCCCTACGACAAGGACCGCGACGGCTTCGTGATGGGAGAGGGCGCCGGCATCGTGGTGCTCGAGGAATACGAGCACGCGAAAAACCGCGGCGCCAGGATCTATGCCGAGGTGATCGGCTACGGGTTGTCCGGTGACGCCTATCACATCACCTCTCCGTCGCCCGACGGTGATGGCGCATTCCGCAGCATGAGTGCGGCGATGAAGCGCGCCGGAATCAGCGCTTCCGACATCGACTACATCAATGCGCACGGCACCTCGACGCAGGTCGGCGACGAAATCGAACTCGGCGCGGTGGAGCGCTTGTTGGGCAACGCCGCTTCCACGGTGTCGATGTCGTCGACCAAATCGTCGACCGGACACCTGCTCGGAGCCGCCGGCGCGATCGAGACCATTTTCAGCATCCTGGCGATTCGCGATAACGTCGCCCCGCCGACCATCAATCTGGATAACCCGTCGGTGGAAACGGCGATCGACCTCGTGCCGCAAACCCCGCGCAAGCGGGAGATCAATGTGGCACTGTCGAATTCGTTCGGTTTCGGGGGCACCAACGCATCCGTGATCGTGCAGCGGGTGACCAATTAGCCTGTGATTAGAGCAACTCCACCGTTTCGCCGCATTCGGCCATAACTCCAGGGGCTCGATCAGCAAAACCGGACGCCGGTTTTGCGTCCGGTCGCGCTCTAAACTATAAGATGCTCTAAATTAAAGAATACTTGGGCGTATACCATTGGCATGGCAGTGATTTGCCAGGCCACGATCAAACCGACAGGATTCAGGTTGCATCGATGAGTGAGAGGCCGCCCATTTCGCCACGTAGCCCGCGCGCCGCGCTGGAGCCCGAGCAGGTTCCGCCGCCGCCGAAGCGGTCCGATCGCGCCCGCAATCCGTTCGTCATTGTCGGCAACGCCATCATCACCGTCGTGCTGGTGGTGATGATCGGCGGCGCCGCCGCCTACGTCTATGGCAAGCAGTTGATCGAGGCGGCGGGTCCGCTGAAGGAAGACAAGATCGTCAACATTCCGGCGCGGGCCGGAAAAAGGGACATCGCCGATGTGCTGCAGCGCGAGGGCGTGATCGACGTCAATCCCTGGGCCTTCATCGGCGGCGTGTTCGCGCTGAAGGCAAGCTCGGAACTGAAGCCCGGCGAATATTCGTTCCAGAAGAACGCCAGTCTGCGCGATGTCATCGGCACCATCGTCGAAGGCAAGGTCGTGCAGCACGCCGTGACGATTCCGGAAGGGCTGACCTCGGAACAGATCCTCGCCCGCCTCAGCGACAACGATATCTTTGCCGGCACCGTCCGGGAAATACCGCGCGAAGGCACCTTGCTGCCGGAGACCTATAAATTTCCGCGCGGCACCCCGCGCGACCAGGTGGTCCAGCGCATGCAACAGGCCCAGAAACGCGTACTGGCGGAAATCTGGGAACGCCGAAATCCGGAGATTCCGGTCAAGTCGCCGGAGCAACTGGTGACGCTGGCTTCGATCATCGAGAAGGAAACCGGCAAGGCGGACGAACGCAGCCGCGTCGCTGCGGTGTTCGTCAACCGGTTGCGGCAGAAAATGAAGCTGCAGTCCGATCCGACCATCATCTACGGACTGGTCGGCGGCAAGGGAACGCTGGGCCGGCCGATCAAGCGCTCGGAAATCCAGCAGCCGTCACCCTACAACACCTACGTGATCGACGGCCTTCCGCCCGGACCGATCGCCAATCCCGGGCGCGCCTCGCTGGAGGCCGCGGCCAATCCGGCGCGCACGCGCGATCTGTTCTTCGTCGCCGACGGCACCGGCGGCCACACCTTTACCGAAACCTACGACCAGCATCAGAAGAACGTCGTCAAGCTGCGCGCGCTGGAAAAGCAGATCCAGAACGACACGGTCGAACCGGCCGTAGAGGAGGCCCAGCCGGCCGCGGCCGGCGCTCCGGCCGATACCAATCCCACCGCCACGACGACCAGGCCGGCCGCGCCGAAAAGGCCCGTGCGCGCCGCTCCGCCGGCCGCCCCGGCGACCACGCCCGCCGCTCCGGCCCGGCAGGGCGCGGCGCAATCGACGACGACGCCCCCGGTGGTTCAGCGCTAGCGCCGTTTCCGCGCCGGAACCGAATTCCACTTTGGCCGAAAACGTTTTAATGTCGCAGCTCAGGCTTGCGAATCCCGCACCTGCACTCCCGGAGAAATTCAAGCGATGGCGTTGTCGAGCATGACCGGCTTTGCCCGCAGCCACGGCGCCAGCGGCCCCTACGCGTTCGAATGGGAATTGAAGTCGGTCAACGCCAAGGGGTTTGACCTGCGCATGCGGCTGCCGCCCGGCTGGGACGAACTCGAGGCGCTGGCCAAGAAGCGCGCCGGCGAAGTGCTGTCGCGCGGCACCGTCTACGCCAATTTGAACGTCAAGCGTGCCAACGCGGTCTCGACCATCCGTATCAATGAGGACGTGCTGGCGTCGATCGTCAAGGTTGCAGGCGTACTGGCCGGCAAGATCGATGCGGTGGCGCCGAGCATCGACGGGCTGTTGTCGATCAAGGGCGTCATCGAGGTGGTCGAGCCCGAGAGCAACGAGGTCGAGGACAAGGCCGCGAGGGCCGCTGCCGCCGTCGCATTCGAGCAGGCGCTGACCGACCTCGTCGAGATGCGGCGCCGCGAGGGCGTGACGCTCGGACAGATCCTGTCGCAACGGATGGATGAGATCGAGCGCCTGGCCAAAAAGGCCGAGGCCGCGCCCGGCCGCAGGCCCGAGGCGATCAAGGCCCGGCTCGCCGAGCAGATCACGGCGTTGCTCGATACCTCCGACCGCTTCGATCCCGACCGGCTCAGTCAGGAAGCGATCATGATCGCAGCCAAGGCCGATATTCGCGAGGAGCTCGACCGCATCGCCTCGCATATCTCGCAAGCCCGCGAGATGATCGGCAAGGGCGGACCGGTCGGACGGCGGCTCGATTTTCTGGCGCAGGAATTCAACCGCGAGGTCAATACCTGCTGCTCCAAGTCGAACGATCTCGAATTGACCAATACCGGCCTCGAGATGAAGAACGTGGTCGAGCAGTTCCGCGAACAGGTTCAGAACCTGGAGTGATCATGACGGCGGGCGGCCACAGCTTCGACGGCGTTGAGCGGCGCGGACTGATGTTCGTGCTGTCGTCGCCGTCGGGCGCCGGCAAGACCACATTGTCGCGCATGCTGCTCGAAAAAGTATCCGGGCTGCAAATGTCGGTTTCGGCCACTACCCGGCCGATGCGGCCCGGTGAAGTCGAAGGCCGCGATTATCTGTTCGTCGACAGGCCGGGCTTCGAACGGATGGTGGAGCAGAACGAATTGCTCGAATGGGCCACCGTGTTCGACAATCGCTACGGCACGCCGCGCGCGCCGGTCGAAGCCGCATTGGCGTCAGGACGCGATGTGCTGTTCGACATCGACTGGCAGGGCACCCAGCAATTGCGGGACGGTGCCGGTGCGGACGTCGTCAGCGTGTTCATCCTGCCGCCATCGGCCGCGGACCTCGAGAAACGGCTCCAGACCCGTGCGCAGGATTCGGCCGAGGTCATCCGCGGCCGGATGGACCGTGCCAGTCATGAACTCAGCCACTGGGCCGAGTATGATTACATCGTCATCAATCACGAGGTGAACGAAGCCTTTGCGGAGGTGCAGTCGATCCTCAAGGCCGAGCGGCTCAAGCGGGCGCGGCGAGTCGGCCTGACCCAGTTCGTACGCGCTTTGCAGCAGCAACTCGAAAAATAGCTCCGGGCGGTCAGGTCGCGGCCCTTCGCGGCAGCCGCGAGAGCATTTGCGCGATCCGTTGGTCCGGATCATCCGCCGCGCGCAGCTCGCGGGGAAGACTACCCTGCGGCAGCAAGTCGAGCGCCCTCATCGATCTGGCGGCTCGCGCCTCATCCGATAGCGACGGCCGGTCGGTCCGCACCGAATCCCAGTTCACGCGCCGGTCGATGCGAATGTTGCTCCGTCGCCGGCTGAGCCTGAAAATCGCGCTCGCCAGCAGGCCCGCAAGCGCCAGTGCGCCAAGGATGGCGATCAGCAGCATCTGGACCGAGCCGGCTGGTTTTTCGGTCGACGATGCGTCCGCTGCGGCAAGCGGGAGCGCGGCGGCCGGTGGCGCGGCCTTCACTGGCGCTGGCGCGGCCGTGGAAGGCGTTGGCGCGGCCCTGGAAGCCGTGGGCGCAGCCCCGGGATTTGCCGGCGCGGAATTGGACGGTTCGGGGCTGGCCTGTGTACTGCTGGCCGCCAGTTCACCCCAACGCGAAGCGACGATCGATCTCCGGGCGCGGGCATCGTCTGCATTTGCACGCGGGTCGTTGTCCGGGCTGATCGCACCGGCGACCGTGGCCAGCGGGCGCGGCGCAGTGAAAACGCTGGTTTCCTGCTCGGCGCGCGATTGCGGCAACGGCAGTTCGGCGCGCGCGTTGGCGATTGAAGACTGCGTATTGGCGCTGCCCGGCGGCGAAGCGGAATTGGCCGCCGGCGGCGAAGTTTCCGGCGCGGCCCGCGCGATTTTTTCCGCTTTTTTTTCCGTGATTTTTTCCTTGGCGTCGCCGATGTACCAGCAGGCGCGCTTGGTGGAGCGGTCGACGCGATAATACCAATGACCGCCTGCGGGCGGGGCGCCTTTCGGTCCGGAGAGACATTTTTCGGCTTCGGCCGGCGCGCCATGCGATGCGGTGATGAGCGGTGCACAAGCGAGCAGGGTGGTGAAAATGGCGGACACCAATTTTGCGGTTCGACTGGACATTTTCATCTCCGGGGATGATACGCGACGCTTCACGCCCCCTATGTCGGCAAAGACTTGGGTGGCAATGAGCCGCAATTCCGGAGGGGATAGGGCTTAATTTAGGCTCGGATATTCAGCCTCGGCGCGGGCTAAATCGATCGAGTCTGGCTACTGTTTCGACGCCGTCCATCGTCCGGTACAACCGTCCGATCGCCTGAACGTCCCGGAGCCGCTGCGGCCCGAGAAGCGGCCCGAGCTGTTCCAGCTCACGCCGGAGGCGGACCCGCCCGACGTCGTCGAGCCATTTGGACTGACCTGGCCGGAACTGAGTTCTCCCGAAAGCCTGCCGCTGCTGATGATAAATCTCTCGGTCGCGGCGCCGCAGGTCGTACCCACGGAATGGGCCACCCATGCTCCGTCGAAATTGCCGCCACCGCTGCCAGCACCACCACCACTTTTTCGTGCGGCGCGGCGCGGTTCGCCGGCTTCGGGCTTGCTTCGCCGCGCCGGCTTTTCAGTCTCGACCGACCGCGGCGCCTGCCGTGAACCGGACACCGACTTTTCGTCGTTGCCGATGCTGCCACCGGCGCTGCCGGATTGCGCGAGCGCGGTGGCGGGGCCGATCCCGATGGCGAGGGCGCAAAGAAGGGCAATCCTGTTCGGGCGTCGAATGGGGTTTGGCATCAGCATCATTTCCAATGAATCAGAGTGTATTCAGCGGCCGGAGCCGTCGGCACACGCCGCTCCGATAATCCGGCAAGACTTGCCAGTCTTGCCGCACTCGTCAAGCGCCGCGTCCCTGGCCCGCTGGACGGTATCCCGCGCCACCAGCGACCATGATTTTCCTGAAATCGCGAAGGCTCCGCACCGCGTTCCGTAAAAACTCAGCTCAACCGGACATTTGCTTGTACCGCAGTTCGAGCGCGCATCTTCCACAGCGGCCCGTCGCGATGCGTGATTCCAGGAGATGCCCCATTTGTCGCTGTCGGGACCATAGACGATCGACCCCCACGGCTTCAGGTCCTCCATTTTTCGCAACCGCGTCAGCACGCCCTCGGTGGCTTCGCCTGTCGGCGTCATGCTGCTTTTTTCCTGAAACCTGGCGATCGCGAGCTTCATGCCGTTCTTGCTGTCGAGCGGCTCCGGATCGAAGTTGCGTTCATAGAGCCGGTCGCTCAGTTCCCGCAGCAGCACGGCATCCTTGATCGGGACCCGGTCTGGATCCGGACGCAGCGTATCGGACAGCCGGGGCGGCGCCACGGCCACCTGCGGCGAGGCCGCGGCTAGCGGTGCCACGAAATAGAAGGTGCCGTCGATCGGCGACGACGACACCCAGGGCTGTTGCGATCCGCCGGTCTGCCGCTTCACGGCGAGGCCGACCTGGTTGAAGGTCTGGAAGATGTCGAGCCCGGCCAGCCGAATGGTCGCCGCCAGGGCCCTGGTATAGGGGCTGTGGCCGTCGCTGCCATCCTGGGCGACGCTGCCGGGCTGCGTCGCGTAGGAGATCAGGGTGCCCTCCGGCGCCCGCATTTGGGCCAGGCCGCCATCGGACGCGCGCAATCCGCGGGCGCCGAACGGATTATTACGGCAGGCATCGAGGATCACCATGTTGAGCCGCGTGCCGGAACCCTGCATCTGGCGCAGCACGAGATTGACGTCCACCATCTGGAAGTCGACGTCCGCCTCGCGGGTTGGATTGGCGCCGACCGGCACCAGGTAATTCGAACCGCTGACCTGTACGCCGTGGCCGGCATAATAGAACAGCGCCACGTCGGCGCCCTGGATTTGCCGGCCGAAGTTCTGCACGGCGGTATCGAGCGATTGCTTGTCGAGGTCGAGCTGGGCGCGGCCACCGATCAGCGCGAAACCAAGGCCCGACAGCGTGTCGGCCATCAGCGTCGCGTCGTTTTTGGGATTATCGAGCCGCGTGATGTTCTGGTAAGCGGAATTTCCGACCACCAGCGCGATGCGTTTCTCTGCCGCGGCGGGGCCGGCAAAAATCGCCAGCAGCAGCGCACTCAGCGCCGCAAGTCCCAGACGTCCGCAATTGGCCGGCCGGCGCATCCCCAATGCATCCCCAAATATAATGGGAGCAGCCTAGCACCTGCCGGGCACCGCGAGAAGCGCTGCCCGGCAAGACCGTGTCAATTCTTCAGCACGATGCGCCCGACGACCTTGCCGGCCCGCAACTCGTCGATCCATTTCTGGACCTCGCCCATCGGCTCTTCCTTCATCGGCGTCGGCTTGATCTTGCCGGCACGGGCCAGCGCCATCAATTCCCTGGCTTCGGCCAGCGTTCCGACCATGAAGCCCTCGATGGTCATGCGCTTGTAGATCCACTGCACCATCGGCAGGCTGAAATTGCCGCCCATCAGTCCGGAGACCACGATCTTGCCGCCGCGCGCCACCGCGGCAACCGCAAAGGCCATCGATTTCTCGTTGCCGGCGAAATCCACCACCGCGTCAAAACCGCCCTCGGTTTCCTTGAGAATGCGTTTGGCGATGTCGGCCTCGGAAGGATCGTAGGCGACCGCGGCCCCGTTCTGCAGCGCGGCTTCGCGCGCAGCAGCGCTCAGATCGGCGACCGAAATCGGCTGCTTGAACATCGCCTGCGCGAACGACAGTCCCATCATGCCCACGCCGCCGAGGCCGATCAGCAGCAAATTGCGCTGCCGCGGCCGATCGACCAGCCGCTTCAGCGCGCCATAGGCGGTGACGCCGGAGCACATCAGGGTCGCGGCCTGATTGACCGGCAGCGGGTCGTAATCCAGGAGATATTTGGCGTCGGGCACCAGCACGTGGCTGGCGAAGCCGCCGTCGATGGAGACGCCGAGGAAACGCTGCTTGGCGCAGAGATTTTCATCGCCATTGAGACAGTCGCGGCACTGGCCGCAGCCGATCCAGGGGAAGACGGCTACCTTTTTTCCGATCAGGTCCTTCGAAACATCGGCACCTGTTTCCTCGATCACGCCGGCGATCTCGTGTCCCAGCGTGAACGGCAGCGTCATGCCGCGCGTGGTGTCGAGCTTCTTGCCGCCGCCGAGGTCGGCATAACCATCCTGGATATGCAGATCGGAATGGCACAGCCCGCAGCGCTCGATGCGGACCAGCACTTCGTTGCCCTGCGGCTTCGGCGTATCGACGATGGTTTCGCACAGCGGCGCATCGAATTTGACCAATGACTGGCGTTTCATCAGCGCCATGGCGTTTCTCTCCCTTGGAACGGTTTTGCTCAGGACGGTTTTGTCGGGCGTATATTTATCAATTCGCGGGCCATGGCAACAAAGCCGGAGACCGCGACGGTTTCGGCGCGCCGGGTCAGATCGACCCCGGCTGCGGCGGCCAGCCGGGCCGGATCGACACCTAGCGATTTGAGGCTCTGCCGCAGCATTTTTCGCCGCTGACCGAAGGCCGCCGCCGCGACCTGCTCGAGCGCCCGGCGGTCGCACGTTTCCGGCGCCGGGCGCGGCACCAGCCGCACCACCGAGGAAGTGACCTTGGGCTGCGGCACGAATGCCGCCGGGGAAATATCGAACAGGATCCTGGTTTCGGCGCGCCAGTTCGCGAGCACGGCCAGCCGTCCATAGGCCTCGTCATTCTCGCGTGCGACGATGCGCTCGGCCACCTCGCGCTGGAACATCAGCACCATCATGTCGTACCAGGGCGGCCACGGCTCGATCGACAGCCAGTCGATCAGCAGCGGGGTCGCGATATTGTAGGGCAGGTTGGCGACGATTTTCGCCTGCACACCGCCGAGCAATGGCCGTGGATCGAACGTCTGCGCATCGGCGCAGATGATCTCCAGTCGTCCCGGATAGCGTTTTGCAATTTCCTCGAGCGGCGGCAGCGCCCGCTCGTCGCGCTCCACCGCGATGACGCGCCGCGCGCCCAGCGCCAGCAGTGCGCGCGTCAGCCCGCCCGGGCCGGGACCGATCTCGATGACCGTGGCGTCTTCCAGCGGGCCCGCCGCACGCGCGATCCGGGCGGTGAGGTTGAGGTCGAGCAGGAAATTCTGTCCGAGCGATTTGCGGGCCGAGAGGTCATGCTGACGAATGACGTCGCGGAGCGGCGGCAGGTCGTCGATGCCGCTCATGTCGGCCGCGCCGCCGCCATGCGGTCGGCCAGCCGAAGCGCCGCGATCAGGCTCGACGGATTGGCGCGTCCGCTGCCGGCAATGTCGAACGCCGTGCCATGGTCCGGCGAGGTGCGGATGAACGGCAGTCCCAGCGTGACGTTGACCGCGTCCTCGAAGGCAATGGTCTTGATCGGGATCAGCGCCTGATCGTGATACATGCAGATCGCGCAATCATAGGTCTTGCGCGCGGCAGCGTGGAACATGGTGTCGGCCGGAAGCGGTCCCCGTGCGTCGATGCCTTCATTGCGCAGGATTTCGATCGCCGGCGCCACGATGGTCTGGTCCTCGAGGCCGAGCGAGCCGTCTTCGCCGGCGTGCGGATTGAGGCCGGATACCGCGAGGCGCGGATGGGCGAGGCCGAAGCGGGCCTTCAGATCCGCCACCGCGATGCGGGCCGTGCTGACGATCAACTCGCTCGACAGCTGCGCGATCGCCTCGCGCAGCGAAAGATGGATGGTTACGGGCACGACGGCGAGGGTGGGCGACCACAACATCATCACCGGCTGCGGCGTGCGACCGCCGCTTGTCGCGAGTTCGGCCAGAAATTCGGTATGGCCGGGATGCCGGAAACCGGCGCGGTAGAGCACGCTCTTGGCGATCGGGTTGGTGACGACCGCGCTTGCCCGCCCGGTGGCGACGTCGGCAACCGCCTGACGAATCGATGCCAGTGCCGCCGCCGCGCTGCTGTCGTCGGGCTGGCCCGGCCGCGCCGTTGCGGCATGGCGGGTGGCCACCACCGGCAAGGCGTCGGCGAATGCCGCGACTGCATCCTCGGGCCGGATGTCGGCTATTTTTACCTTCAGTCCGAGGCCTTCCGCGCGCTTGCCAACGGAGTCGCGATCGCCGACCAGATAGAATGCCGGTAGCTTCAGTTCATCGCGGCGCAGCCACGCCTTGATCGTGATGTCGGGCCCGATGCCCGCGGGTTCGCCTGAGGTCAGCGCGAGGGGCTTTGCCATGCATCAACGATATTCGATCATCGCGGCTTTGCGGACATCCTGCAGGTAGGCTTTCGACTTCGCCTCGTACTTCTCGACGTACATCTTGTCGCGGATTTCCTTTTTCTTCGGCGTGTCGACCGTGGTCGGCTTGCGTCCGCACAACGCCACCATCTCGACGCCCGCCTTCGTCTGCTCGGGCGCGGTCAGATGACCGATCGGGGTCTTGTCGAGTACCTCGCGCAGCACCTGCGGGAGGTCGGCCGACGTCTTGGTCACGACGGCGCGTATCGTGGCGTTTTGCATGGACTTGAACAGCGCGTTGGCCTCCTCGCAGGTCTGCACCCGGCTACGCAATGCTTCGGCCTCCTTGCGCCGTGCCTCGATGAGGGCGGGGGCTGATCCCTTCGGGACGATCAACACGACGGGCTGCAGCTGATATTCAAAGGCCTCGGCCTCGAGCTTCTCGTTGCCCGCGGCCTGGGCGGCGGCGGCAACGTCCTTTTCCCCGACCTGGAGGCTTCCCTTGAAGCGCCCGCGGACCAGGCTGGTCCAGACGATCTCGGCCTTCAGGCGCGACTTCAGTGTGTCAGGGCGAATGCCCTGGGCCTCGAGCGTCTTGTTGAGCTGCTCGGCGGGCATGCGCATCCGCGAAGCCATCTGCGCATAGGACTGATCGACATCGGTCGAAGTCGGCTCGACGCCGAATTTCTTGCCTTCCCTGATCTTGACCTTTTCATCGATCAGTTCGTTGATCACTTCCTGGCGGACCGGCGCCTTGCGCGTGGACAGGAAATTCAGCTTGCCGCGTTGTTCGATGTCGAAATTGGTGATGGGCTCGCCGTTGACCATGACCGCCACGGACTGCGCCTGCAGCGGCGACCCGCCGGCCATCAGGACCAGCGCCGCGGCGCAGCCCAGCACGAGCGATCGAAGGCGGAGGAAGGGCGTGGGGCTCGTCATGATCATCTTCGCTGTATCAACCCGGTTCGAACTGGATCCGCGATGGCGGCAATGGTCCGGCGGCATCGGATCCGGCTCTATTGTATACCGGCGGAGCTGCTCGTCGAGGACGTGGTGGCAAGCGTCCGCAGGCCGATCTGAAACATGAACGCGTGACTGAGCACCGGCGGCAAGGTGCCTGCCGAATAGCTGTAGGACGTCACGTAGTTGGCAGCCAGCACGAAGCAGTCGTCGACGTAGCCGGCACCGACGACGTACTGATTGATCTTGTTGGCTTCAAGATCCCACCGGGCGGCTCCCGTCACCACCCAGTTCGCGGCGACCTTGATCGATCCGCTGCCGAGCAATCCCTCGCGACGCGTCAGGTAACCGAGTTCCGGTTGCGCCGCGTAATTGCCGTACGTCAGGCCGACCGACCAGCGGTCGAAGCTGGCGCGGCCTTCAGCCTCGAAACGGTTGACATTGAGTGTGGCCTCGTCGACGCGCGTGCGCATGCTGACGGTGTAGGTTCTGTTGGGCGAATAATTGACGCGAGCGACATAGTCGGATCGCGTATCCTGCAGGCCGGAAGCAAGCCCGGTATTGGTCCCGTCAGCGACCGCGTACGAGTTCAGGCCGAACAGCTGGTAGGATTGCCCGAACAGCACATTGACTGAGCCGCCGCGGTCGAATTGCGTGGTCGCCTGGACGCCGACATTGGCGCGGCCACCGCCCTCGACGCGGTCGTAGCCGGAGAACTTGTCGACCGAGAACAGGTTGCTGGCGTCGAACACCATGCTCTGGGCGTCTTCGTTGGGCAGCTTGCCGGCATAGGTCTCATTGGGACGAAGGATGATCTGCGCGATCGGTTCGATCGTGGTGGAGCCCCAGGGCTGAACGTTGATGAAGGGGTAGCGATATTCGAGGCCGACGGTCGGCATCACCCGCAGTGCCTGGGTGTCGCCGACGGGCAGGAAATTCGAAACGCCCGGCTGGTTGGAAATCGAGGCGTCGATCGCATCGGCGCGGATGATGGCAAACGGCGTCCAGATCTGGCCGATCGGATCGGTGAACGACTTCCGCCATTGCGCCTCGACGGTAGCCCGCGTGTAGGTGCCGGGTACGCCGCGGAGCAGGCAGGCGTTGGGCATCCGGGCCAGCGGATCGGCCGACGTGTTCAGACACAGGCCCTGGGTGTTGGCCACCGTCGTGATCGGGTCGAACGCCGCGGTGCTCCGCGACAGGCTGGTCAGGTTCGTCTTGTAGCTTAACTCGCCGCCGAAGATCGGGCTGTTGATCACGTTCGAGTAATCGAGGACCGGGTGAATGACGGGGACCTTGTCCTGGTTACCCGAGAAGCTGAGGTAATAGATCGTGCGCAGGTCGAAGAAGCTGCGGTCGCCGACGCCGGTCAGGTAAAGCTGCGAAATGGCTTCGGTCGGCAGGCTCAGGAACGAGCCCAGGGGATCGCGGTACTGGGCCAGGCGGTAGTCGGTCATGAAGTAGTAGTCGGAGAGCAGGACGCCGTCCCAACCCCACACCCATTTATCGCTGATCGCGAACTGGCCCTTGGTTTCGACGCCGCCGCGGAAGTTGCGGTCGCCGGGCTGGCCGGCGTAGACGCCGGGGTCGAGCTGGTTAATGCCGTAGCCGCGGATCTGATAGGATCCGTTCATCAGGCGCTGGCGGAATTCGCCCTGGAACAGCACGCCCTGCCGGGTGGTGAAACGCGGGTTGAAAGTCGCGTCATAGTCGGGAGCGATGGCCCAATAGAACGGCGTCTCGACGCCGTACCCATAGCCCGTCAGCGAGCTGAAGCCCGGCATCAGGAAGCCGGTCTTGCGCTTCACGGTCGGATCGGGCGTCGAAAAATACGGCAGATACGCCATCGGAACGCCGAAGAATTCCAGCTGCGCATTTTCGAAATACAGCATCTTCTCGGTCTGGTCGTGAATGATGCGCGCGCCCTTGACCTGCCACAGCGGCGGCTTCTTCGGATCGTCCTTGCACGGTGCGCAGGCAGTATAAACCCCGTTCTCGAAAACGGTGTAGTTGCCGCTGGAGCGGTCCATCCGCGTCGCCGCCATTCGGGTGGCGTCGGCGGTATCGACGCGCAGCGAATCGACGAATCCATCGCGGTAGTCGTCGCTCAGATCCATGACGTTGGCGTAGGTGATCTTGCCTTCCGCATCGGTCATGCGGATGTTGCCCTCGGCGTGAAGCCGCTTGGTCTTCTGATCGTAGATGACCTTGTCGGCCTCGACGCCGGTGCCGTTGAAGAACATCTGCACGTTGCCGACCGCCGACACCCGCTGATTGTTGTAGTCGTAATTGACCTCGACCGCCTGGACGAGCATCTGCCCGTCATTGGCGGGTCGGGGCGGCGCCGGCTTGGGCGGGCGCGGATTATAGGTGAAGCCCTGCGCGTAGGCCGGCGCGGTGGTCGCGATGTCGAGCGCGGCGGCCAGAATCAGCCCGGCGGCCAGCGCCAGAACCGGGACGCCGGCTGCGGCCAACCGACTCCAGTGGCGGCGCACGAACGTGCGCCGCTGGAACGCGGACGACCTTTCCTGGCGGGCGGCGACAACGGCCACTACCCGTCCTCCTGGTACAGCAAGGCCAAAAAGCCGGTGAGGCCGCCCACAGACACAGGCAACCACGCCGCAGCGATCGGATGCATCAACTCAGCCTTGCTCAAATCCTCAGTTACTTTCGACAGAACGTAGAGCAGAAAGCCTGCTCCCACGCCACTCAAAACCATCTTCTGCACGCCGCCCATCCGGAAGAAGCGCAGGCTTACGGAGGCCGCCAACATGACCATGGCAGCCAGTAAAAACGGCTGTGCAATGAGCTTATGGTACTGCAACCGGTAGCCGGCGGTCGCGAATCCCGAGCTTTCCGAGGACCGGATATAGCCGGGTAGTTGCCAGAAAGACACAGTTTCGGGAGTGGAAAAACTGTTGCGGACCTGGGCGGGCGTCAGGCTGGTCGGAATGAAGAAGCTGTCCTGATCAACCGGGGGGGCGTTGAGGGAGAATCGGCGCGCCGATTTGAACGCCCAGCGGCCTTCCTCGAGTCGCGCCTCACGCGCCTCAATGCGTTCCTTGAACTGGAAGTCGTTGTCGAATTTGAACACCGTGAGCCCGGTGAGCAGGACGCCCTGCTGCTCGCTGCGGGCGGCGTTGATGATCCACTGGCCGTCGCTGGCGACCTGATTGAGCCAGAAGCCGGATGCGTCCTGAATTCCGCCGCCGGACGCGGATCCGAACATTTCCGCCTCCATGCGCTTGGATAGTTCGCGCAAATTGGCCGACATCGGATTGTAGGCGACGGTTGCCAGGAACCCGAGCGCAATCGCGCCTGCCAATGCCGGCGAAATGAACTGCCAGGCGGAAACGCCGGCGGCGCGCGCCACCACCAGTTCCAGCCGCCGCGACAGCGCGAGATAGCAGGTCATCGCGCCGATCAGGACGCAGAACGGCATCATTTTTTCGAGCAGCTGCGGCACCCGATAGATGGACGTCTTCGCCACCATGATGGCGGAAACCGAAGCCAGTCCGGACGTCTTCCGGACCATTTCGATGTAATCGACCAGCACCAGCAGCAGGAAGATGCTCGCGAACGCGCCCACCGCCGAGATCAGGAAGCGGCTGGCAAAATAGCGCCCGAGTGTGTTGGTCATCATGCTCATGCTGCGACCGGTCGTCCGAAGAGCCGCAGAATACGTTCGTTGTTCCGGTTAATGGCCTCCATCAGGGCCGCAGGCGGTTCGACCACGGTGCCCGTCAGGATCATCGCCACACCGCCGCCGATCGCGACGATCAGCATCAGGTACTGAACGAGGGCTGCGAGTGGCGACCTCACCGTCACGACCGAGCAGGCGAATCCCGCCATGCGCAGTCCGAACACGGCGAAAATCGAACCGCCGATCGCAAAACTGCGGCTCTGCCGCGTGGTGCGCGGCGTTCCCAGGAACGCGAATGTCAACGCCGCGAAGGCGAAGGGATAGATCGGCGCCATGAAGCGGTCGTGCAATTCGGCGCGGAACTGGCCGGGCAATTGCTGGTAAATCGGGTCCTCGTGAGACGGCCACAGCAATTCCCAAATGTAGCGTTCGCGGATGCCCAGCGTGACGTCGCGCCCGCTATTGGAGAATTTCGACATGTCGAATGCGTAACGGCCGAACGCCACCAGCGCCGGGTCGCGCTTGCCGGCCTCGAAACGCTGGAGATTTCCGTCTTCCAGTACCAGATACGAGCCGCTCTCGTTGCGCAGGATCGTGCCGTGGTCGGCAATGATGGTGACGCGTTCCTTGGGGTCGCGCCGATCATCGACGAAAATGCCGGCGAGAATGCCGCCGGGCTGACGCTCCCGAATGCGAATCGTCAGGTTCCGATCGAGCGAGGCAAAACGGCCGGGCTGCAGAATGTTGGTGAGCACGTCGGCGGTGATCTCGGCGTCCCACTGCTTGATCCGGCGCATGCCGTCGGGCGCCAAATAGGCCGCGATGAAGGCAACCAGAACCGACACCACGCAGGTGGCATAGAAGAACGGAAGGAACAGCCGGAACGGCGAGAGGCCCGCCGCATTCATCACGATGATCTCGGAGTCGGTCGCGAGCTTGTTGAGGGTGTGCGAGATTGCGATCATCAGCGCCATGGGCGCAATGATCAGCACCAGCGCCGGGATCACGAGGCTGGTGATGCCGAGAAAGGTGACGATGGTCTGGCCCTGGCTCGTCATCAGGTCGATGCCGCGCAACGCCTGCGTAATCCAGATCACCCCTGTCAGGCTCACCAGAATCAACGCAAACGACGCCAGCGTCGTTCGGAAAATATACTTGTCGATCGACCCCATCGTTACCGCACGATCCCACCTCACGAGCCGAAACCGCGGCTCACGACCAATCCCTGTTACGGGATCCCCATTGGTCGCGCCGCAGCTGTCCTGCCAGCTCACATTCTCACTACCATCCCTTTGATCCGTCAACAAAATGGCTGGGCCATGGCACCCTTGCCATATGGTTAATAATTCGCGCTATGTGGCTAATGAGCCACGGGGGCGCTTGGCATTGCAGCGGCTGGCAGGCCATAGTGTCCCGGACCCTGCTTTCCGCGGATGTGCAGCCACAGTCGATGAGATCATCCGAAACACCGCCCGGCCGGTTCCCGACCCAGCGACAGCCCTGAATTCTTGGAGGATTTGCCCATGTCCGACGCCGTCAAGGTCGGCTTCGTTCCGTTTTCCACCGCCCCGCGCGGGGTTCTGGTGGTCTTTTGCGACGATACGCTGAAATTCGGCGCGGCGACGCGCAAGGGGCTGGGGACATCGGCCGATGTCGTCAAGCGCGCGGCCGAAACCAACCAGTTCAAGGGCAAGAGCGGCTCGACGCTCGATATTCTGGCGCCGGAGGGTCTTAAAGCCTCCCGGCTGATCGTGGTTGGCGCCGGCAAGTTGTCGGCGATCAAGGACCATGATTTTCTCAAGCTTGGCGGCGCAGCCGCCGGCAAGCTGCTCGGCGGCAACGCGGTGGTGACGATCATGGCGGAATTGCCTGACGGTGCGATGAAGCCCGACCAGGCCGCCGCGGTGGCATCGGGCGTGCGGCTGCGAGCCTATAAATTCGATCGCTACAAGACCAGGAAGAAGGACGGCGAGGATGCCGCGGTGCGCGCCGAAGTTTCGCTCGCGGTCGACGACGTCGCCGCCGCGCGAAAAGCTTTCGCCCCTCGCGCTCACATTGTCGATGGCGTCATCATGGCGCGCGAACTCGTCAACGAGCCGCCGAACGTGCTCTATCCCGTGGAATTCGCGCGGCGCGCCGCGCAGCTGCGCAAGCTCGGCGTCGATGTCGAAATTCTCGACGTCAAGGCCATGACCAAGCTCGGCATGGGCGCGCTGCTCGGCGTTTCCCAGGGCTCGACGCAGCCGGGCCGCACCGTGATCATGCGCTGGAATGGCGGCAAGAAAGGCGAGCAGCCGGTTGCCTTCGTCGGCAAGGGCGTTTGTTTCGATACCGGCGGCATTTCGATCAAGGGCTCCGCCGGCATGGAGGACATGAAGGGCGACATGGGGGGCGCGGCTTGCGTGGTCGGGCTGATGCATGCGCTGGCCGCGCGAAAGGCCAGGGTCAATGTGGTCGGCGCCATCGGCGTCGTCGAAAACATGCCTGACGGAAATGCGCAACGCCCCGGCGATATCGTGACCTCGATGTCCGGCCAGACCATCGAAATCATCAATACCGACGCAGAAGGTCGTCTGGTTCTGGCCGACGTGCTCTGGTACGTGGCGAAGAAGTTCAAGCCGAAATTCATGGTCGACCTGGCAACGCTGACCGGCGCGATCATGGTGGCGCTCGGCACCGAATATGCCGGCATGTTCTCCAACAACGACGAACTGGCCGAACGGCTGACCAGGGTGGGGCTCGAGACCGGGGAACGGGTGTGGCGCATGCCGCTAGGCCCCGAATACGACAAGCAGATCGATTCGCAATTCGCCGATGTGAAGAACGCCGGCGTCCGCAATGGCGGTTCGATCACTGCCGCCCAGTTCCTGCAGCGCTTCGTCGACGACACGCCGTGGGCGCATCTCGATATCGCGGGAACCGCGATGGGTGCGCCGAAGTCCGAGATCAATCACAGCTGGGGCTCGGGCTATGGCGTGCGTCTGCTGGAGCGGCTGGTGGCAGAGTATTACGAAGGCAAGAAATAACTGAGGAAACAGCTGAAAATCCGATGACGGAAGTTCTGTTCTACCATCTGCAGGACATGTTGCTCGAGAACGTGCTGCCGCCGTTGCTGGAGAAGTCGCTGGAGCGTGGCTGGCGGGTGGTGGTGCAATCGACATCGGAAGAGCGCGCGGACGCGCTCGACGCCCATCTTTGGACCTATCGCGACGATTCGTTCCTGCCGCACGCCACCTGGCGCGCGGCCGACGCCGAGGACCAGCCGATCGTGCTGGCGGTGGAGGGGGGCAACCCGAACCGGGCCAATGTCCGGTTCCTGATCGACAACGCCGCGCTGCCCGCCGATTGCGAGGGCTACGACCGCCTGGTTCTGGTCTTCAATGGCGACGACGACAACGCGCTCGGCGCTGCGCGGGAGGCCTGGACCGACTGCAAGTCGCGGGGGTTCGAGGTCACCTACTGGCAGGCCGACGAGCGGGGCCGGTGGCAGCGGCGGAATTAGCGATATAAGGCAATTAATGATAATCTGCGGTTTCGGCGGGCGTCGGCCCCGTGAGCTTGGACATAGTCACGCTCATGCCGCAAAGTGATGGTGGGACAACCGCTTAGACGACAGGGTTGGGAATTCGGTCAATCGTGCGAGACAAAAACCTTCATCGCAAACGCCTGCTGGCGTGGCTCCTGCTGGCCCCCCTGATGGCGGGCTGCACGAGCGCGTTCCAGTCGGGCTCAGATCTCCTGTCGAAAGACGCGGAATGGTTTTCCCGTTCCGGCAGGCTGTTCATCCGGAACGTTTCGATCGAGACCTTGCCCTTGACCCCCGACAAGCCGGTGACGGCGGAAGATCTGGTGAGCGCGGATGGCGGCTGCCCGGGAATGGCGCCTCCGGGTTCGGATGCCAACGCCCTGACCGACGGCGCGGCCGGCGCGCCGGCGCCCTCGACCCGGGGAACGGTGGCGCTCGGCCATACCGAATGCGACGTCGTGCGCGGCATCGGCGCACCCGATAGCGTCAACCTCTCGAACAATGCGCGCGGCGACCGGGTGGCGGTGGTCAATTATTCGCGCGGGCAGCGTGCCGGAATTTACACCTTCACCGCCGGACGCCTGAGCTCGATCGAGCGCGGCGCCGAACCGGCCCCGCCGCCGCGAACGGTGAAGCCGAAGAAGAAGCCGGCCGCGACCTGATCGCTGGTCCGCACGCCGCGAACCGGCTCAGCCCGTCGCCTGATCGTATTGCGAGCTTGCCGCCAGCCACTCTTCCTCGGCGCGCTGCAGCGCGCTCTGGGCGCCGGCCCGTGCCTTGCCGAGCTGGGCCGCCTGCTTGGGATCGCGCTTGAACAAATCCGGCAGCGCCAGCGCGGTATCGATCTTGGCAATGATGCCGTTGATGCGCGCGATCTCGGCCTCGGCATCCGATATCTTCTGCTTCAGCGGGACGCGCTTCTCGGACTTGTTGCGCGCGGGCTTGTCGCGGCCGTCGCCGCGTTCATTGTCGCCGCGGTCGCGCGAATTGGTGCGCATGCCGCGCGCCGACAGCACCATGCGCCGGTAGTCGTCGAGGTCGCCGTCATAGGTCGTGACCGCGTGATCGGCGACCACCCATAATTGATCGGCGCAGGCTTCGATCAGGTAGCGGTCATGGGAGACCATGATGACGGCGCCGGGATAATCGTTGATCGCTTCGGCAAGCGCCGCGCGGCTGTCGATGTCCAGATGGTTGGTCGGTTCGTCGAGAATGATCATGTTGGGACCGAAGAAGGTCGCAAGTCCGAGCAGCAGCCGCGCTTTTTCGCCGCCCGACAGGCTTTTCACCTTGGTGTCACCGGCCTTGCCGGAAAAGCCGATCGCGCCGGTGCGCCCGCGCACCTTGGTTTCGGTGGCGTCGGGCATCAGCTTGCGGACGTGATCGTAGGGCGAGCCGTCGAGATTGAGTTCGTCGACCTGGTGCTGCGCGAAATAGCCGACCGACAGCTTTTCAGCGCGGGTGACGTGACCGGAGAACGGCACCAGCTTGTTGGCCAACAGCTTGACCAGCGTCGACTTGCCGTTGCCGTTGGAGCCGAGCAAAGCGATGCGGTCGTCGGTGTCGATGCGCAGGGTCACGCGATTGAGCACCGGCTTCTTCGGGTCGTAGCCGACCGAGACGTTGTCGACCGCGATGATCGGCGGCGACAGCATTTTCTCCGGCACCGGAAAGGAAATTTCGCGGACGTCCTGCGTCACCAGCGCGGTGACCGGCTTCATCCGCTCCAGCATCTTGACGCGCGACTGCGCCTGGCGGGCTTTCGAGGCCTTGGCCTTGAAGCGGTCGACGAAGGCCTGCAGGCGCTTGCGCTCGTCCATCTGCCGCTTGGCGTGCTTGGCGTCGAGCATCTCGCGGGTGGCGCGCTGCTCCTCGAACGACGAGTAGGTACCCTTGTAGAGCGTCAGCTTGGTGCGATCGAGGTGCAGGATCTGGTCGACCGAGGTGTCGAGCAGGTCGCGGTCATGGCTGATGACGATCACCGTGCGCGGATAGTTCGCCAGATGATCCTCCAGCCACAGCGTGCCTTCGAGGTCGAGGTAGTTGGTGGGCTCGTCCAGCAGCAGCAGATCGGGCGCGGAAAACAATGTCGCCGCAAGGGCGACGCGCATGCGCCAGCCACCGGAAAACTCCGAACAGGACCTCGCCTGATCGGCGGTGGAAAATCCAAGGCCGCTCAGGATCGCGGCAGCCCGGGCCGGCGCCGAATGTGCGTCGATGTCGACGAGCCGGGTCTGGATATCGGCGATGCGCGAAGGATCGTGCGCGGTCTCGGCTTCGGCCAGCAGCGCGTCGCGCTCCAGGTCGGCCTTCAGCACGACCGAAATCAAGCTCTCCGGGCCGTCGGGCGCTTCCTGCGCGAGGCTGCCGATACGCCAGCGGGGAGGGATCGAGATGGAACCGGTTTCGGTCGGCAGCTCGCCACGGATCGCATGGAACAGCGTCGATTTGCCGACGCCATTACGGCCGACAAAACCCACGCGTGCGCCGGGCACGATTTGAACCGAGCTGTTGTCGATCAAAAGCCGTCCGGCAATCCGGACCGAGATATCGGTGATTGAAAGCATGCGGGCTTTTCACCGGTGCCGTCCCAAAACGCAACCCGTTAATTGCACGAAATGGCGGCTGCGCGGCGGCTGATGCCGCAATGGGGCCTAATTCGGCAGCATTTGGCGGCCGCTGGCGTCCTGTTTGCGCAGTTCATTCATCAGATCCGCCAGATGGGAGGGCAGCTCGGATTCCAGCGGGCGGAGGCGTTGCTGCAACCGCTCGCCCACGGCATTGCAAATCGATCGGCTGGTCTTGCGATCGATCTGTTCGCTGTTGTCGGTGTGGCTGTTCATGAGGGTATCCAGCTTGGTAATCGGTTGTGGTGTTGCAGGACTAAGTCACCGGGCGGGAAATGGTTTCCCGCCGGGGGTGCATTGCATGGTCCCGCACATCGGAATGGTGTGAAAGCCAGCGCTGGTTCCGCTCTCGGGAACGCCGAATTCGCTCCGGGAGAGGGCCGGCCAGGGCTGTTTGCCGTGCGATCGGGACGATCGGGCACCGGGGGCTACCAGCCGTCGACGGGGCGACCCCACCACGTCGGGACCAATCGCCGCACGTAGCAGCCGACATAGCCACAGGCGGCGCGCGGGCGGTTAAGCGGGGACGCTCCAATAGCCGCATGCCAGCCATATCGACCACGTTGAGCGGGTGAGGCCGGTACCGGCACTGCCCGCGACATTTCGCCTGATTGCTTGCCGATTCCGCCCGGTCGCTTGCCGTTCCCCGACGGCGCCGATATAAGCGCCGCAACTCCCACCAGCGCTTTTTAAGGACGAGACTATGACGATTGAACGTACCTTTTCGATTCTCAAGCCCGACGCGACCGCGCGCAACCTGACGGGCGCGATCAACGCGCTGATCGAAAAGGCCGGACTTCGGATCGTTGCCCAGAAGCGCATTCGCATGACGCGCGAACAGGCCGAAACCTTCTATGCCGTCCACAAGGCGCGTCCGTTTTTCGGCGAACTGGTGGACTTCATGACTTCCGGTCCGGTCGTGGTCCAGGTGCTCGAAGGCGAGGGCGCCGTGCTGAAGCATCGCGACGTCATGGGCGCGACCGATCCTTCCAAGGCGGCCGACGGAACCATCCGCAAACTGCATGCGAAGTCGATCGGCGAAAACTCCGTGCATGGTTCCGATGCCGCCGAGACCGCAGCGATTGAAATCGCCCAGTTCTTCTCGGGCAACGAAATCGTCGGTTGATCGACAACCGAAACGGCAGACAATAGCCGCTCACAACGGCCGCAGGCCGGGGGGAATATGCTGTGAACTGGGTCATGCAAATCTTCGATCCCGCGATCATCTCGAACTTCTTAACCCAGTTTCAAGTCGAGATGCAGCAGCCGACCTTTTGGGTCGCGCTCGGCAAGATCATGTGGATCAACATCCTGCTGTCCGGTGACAACGCGCTTGTCATCGCGATGGCATGCCGCGGGCTGCCGTCACGTCAGCGGTTCTGGGGCATGGTCCTTGGCGCCGGCGTCGCCGTTTTCCTGCGCATCATCTTCACGGGAATCGTCGTGACGTTGATGGCGCTGCCCTTCCTCAAGCTGGTCGGCGGGTTGGCGCTGCTCTTCATCGCGGCAAAGCTGCTGGTACCCGAACACGAGGGCGAGGGCGACGTGGATGCGGCGGCACATCTGTGGGCGGCCGTGCGGATCGTGGCGATCGCCGACATCGTGATGAGCCTCGACAACGTCATCGCGGTTGCCGCGGCCGCCAATGGCAGTATTCCGCTGCTGGTGATCGGCCTTGCGATCAGCGTTCCCCTGATCGTTGCCGGTGCCGCGCTGATCATGGCACTGCTCACGCGCATGCCTGGTTTGGTATGGGCGGGCGCAGCCTTGCTGGGCTGGGTCGCCGGTGAGGTCATGGCGACCGATCCCGCGATCGTTCCGTATCTGAAGGCGTTCTTCAACGGTCCGGTCGGCGTCGCGCTCGACTCATTCCTCGCCCCGCTCAGGGTGTTCCCGCGCTTTGCCAATGACGGTCATGGCGCCGAGGTGGTCTTCGGGGTCATCGGCATCATCATCGTTCTGGTGGCGGGAGCGATGTGGCGGAAGCGCAAGCTGCAAAGCGAGGCGCATTCGGCGACGGCGGCTTAGGGCCGCTAGCGCCGCACGATCGAGCCGGCGCGGCCGACCAGCCGCGCCAGTTGCTTGAACCGGCTGCCGACGCGATCGGCGACTAGGTCGACCATCCTGTGTTCGAACACCAGCATCAGCTTGCGGCCCTGGCTTCGGAAGTGGGTCAGCGGCAAGACGCCGGGCCGTGCCGCCGATATCAGATGGGCGACGCGAAAGGCTGCGCCGAGCAGCCGCGCGCGCTCGACCATGGCCGGCGGCACCAGCTGCTGAATGATCGCGGGTGGTTCATTCTGTTCGCTCAGGCCGGCGTAGCGATAGAATACCGACAGCGCGACGAAAGCCCGGCCCTGATGGCTGATCGAGCCGAAATTGCCGTTGGTAATGAGATTGAGCGTCTGCTCGCCGCGATAGTCGGGATGCACCCGCCAACCAATATCCGACAACAGGCAGGCGGTATGACGAAGGCGCCGATCCTCTTCGGTTTCCTTCAGCCGGATGACCCGCACCAGGCGATCGGTCCATCCGATCAGTTCCTGGGCGTGCCGGGTGGAGCGCGACAGCAGTTCGTTCAGCGACTGCGCGGCGCAGATCAAGCCATCCTTGGAGCGCTCGGCTTGCGGCAGCTTCGCGTACAGCAGGCCTTCGCGCACGCCGAAGGTCGAGAATACGATGGTCTTCGGTTTGGCGACGTGAATGATGTGTTCGAGCACGAGGGCGGCATAGGCCAGCAACGGCCGGCGGGCGTCGGCGATAGCTTCGATATCGGCCAGCATGTCGGCCGCCGCCAGGCGGCGCAGCCGCTGCGCGAAATCGAGCGCATCCGCCGCCGGGACCGAATATCCATGCATGACCCGCAACGGATAACCGCTCTGGATGATGTGGATGCGGGCCAGCGCCCGCCACGTTCCGCCGACCGCATAGAAGGTGCGGCCGCTGCCTGCCTTGAGCTGGGCGACGCCGGCAAGATCTGCTTTGACGATGCGCTCGGCGCGCTTCACCGATTTCTGCGAAACGTCCTGCAACGCCAGGCTGCCGAGCGGCAGCGTCACGCCGCGGCGAACCCGGTTGCCATGCACGTCGATCAGTTCCAGCGAACCGCCGCCGAGATCGCCGACAATGCCATTCGGCTTGTGAATGCCGGAAACCACGCCCAGCGCCGACAGATAAGCCTCGCGGGGACCGGTCAGGATCTCGATCCGACAGCCGCAGATGCGTTCGGCCTTGGCGATGAAGTCGGGGCCGTTGCTGGCGTCGCGGCAGGCAGCGGTGGCGATCGCGTGGACGCGGCCGACCTTCATCACCCGGCACAGCGCGCGAAACCGCCGCAGCGCGGTCAGCGCCCTGGCGACGGCATCCGGCGCCAGCAGCCCGGTGCTCTGGACCTCGCGGCCGAGGCCGCACAGCGCCTTCTCGTTGAATATGGTGATCAGGCTGCGCGCCATCTTTTGATAGACGACGAGGCGCACCGAATTCGAGCCGATGTCGATGACCGCGACGCTGGATGCGCGTTTGCGCGGCCGCTTCACCACGTCGCCCCCTCAGGGCGACTGATGACGCTCGGAACGGCGCGTGAGGCGGCGCGGCGAAGATTCCTTGAGAGACTTTCCACGGCCAGACAGACTCGGATTCGTCATGAAGTAATCGTGCAGATTGAAGGGCTCCTCGCCCTTCGCGGCCTTCATACGCGTTGACGATCCATCCGGCAACAACTGCCAGCTCTGCTCGGTATCCTTCAGGTTCGCGACCATGATTTGTTCGAGAACCTGCTGATGCACCGTGGGATTTTGCAGCGGACAGAGGATCTCGACACGGCGATCGAGGTTGCGCGGCATCATGTCGGCGGAGGAGATATACACAGTAGCTTTTGCGCTGGGCAGGCCCTGTCCCATCCCGAAGCAGTAGATTCGGCCATGCTCGAGGAAGCGGCCGATGATCGACTTGACGCGGATGTTCTCCGAAAACCCGGGAATGCCGGGCCGCAGGCAGCAAATTCCGCGCACGATCAGCTCGATCGAGACGCCGGCCTGCGACGCTTCATAAAGCGCGTCGATGATGTCGGGGTCGACCAGCGAATTCATCTTCAGCCAGATGGCTCCCGGCTTGCCGTGACGGGCGAAGTTGGTCTCGCCGCGGATATGTTCGAGCATGCGCTCGCGCAAGGTCAGCGGCGACACCGCCATCTTTTCGATGTCGATCGGCTCCGCATAGCCGGTGATGTAGTTGAACACCCGCGCGGCGTCACGCCCGATGATCGGGTCGGACGTGAAGTAGGAGAGATCCGTATAGATGCGGGCGGTGACCGGATGATAGTTGCCGGTGCCGGTGTGGACATAGGTGGTGAGGCTGCCGCCCTCGCGTCGCACGACCAGCGACAGCTTGGCGTGGGTTTTCAGCTCGATGAATCCGTACACCACCTGTACGCCGGCGCGCTCGAGATCGCGCGCCCAGCGGATATTGGCTTCCTCGTCGAACCGCGCCTTGAGTTCCACCAGCGCGGTCACCGTTTTTCCGGCCTCTGCAGCCTCCACCAGCGCCCGCACGATCGGCGAGTTGTTCGAGGTGCGATAGAGCGTCTGCTTGATCGCGACGACGTCGGGGTCGCGGGCCGCCTGCTGCAGGAACTGGACGACGACGTCGAAGGATTCGTAAGGGTGGTGAACGATGAGGTCCTTCTTCCGGATCGCCGCGAAAATGTCGCCGCCGTGATCGCGCACGCGTTCGGGATGGCGCGGGACGTAGGGTGCGAATTCGAGATCGGGCCGGTCGAGCCTTGTCAGTTGCGACAGCTCGTTCATCGCCAGCACGCCGTCGACCAGCAAGACCTCGTCATCGGCGGTGGAGAGTGCGCGCTGCACGAAGGCGCGCAGCTCTTCCGGCATCTTGGCTTCGATCTCGAGCCGGATCACCGATCCTCGGCGCCGGCGTTTCAGCGCGGTTTCGAACAGCCGAACCAGATCTTCCGCCTCTTCCTCGATTTCGAGTTCGGAATCGCGGATGATTCGGAAGGCGCCCTGGCCCTTGACGGTGTAGCCGGGAAACAGCCGGCCGATGAACAGGCCGGTGGCTTGCTCCAGCGTGATCAGCCGCATCGCGCCATCCTTGCCCGCGGGCATCCGGATGAAGCGATCGATCTTGCCGGGCATGCGGATCAGCGCATTCATCGGCTTGCCGTCGGAGACCCGCGCCAGTTGCAGCGCAACGGTAAATCCGAGACTCGGGATGAACGGGAAGGGATGCGCCGGGTCGATCGCGAGCGGCGTCAGCAGCGGGAAAATGTTGTGGAGGAAATGATCCTCGATCCAGGCCCGCTCTGTTTTGGTGACGTCGCGACCGTCGACCAGAACGATGCCGACCTCGGCCAGAATGCCGCGCAAGTCGCGCCAGATCGCCTGCTGATCGCCCGCCAGCCGGGAAACCGTCTCGTTGATCTGGACCAGCTGCTCGGACGGGGTCAGGCCGTCGGGACTGCGCTCGGTGATGCCCTCGCGCACCTGGGCCTTGATGCCGGCGACGCGGACCATGAAGAATTCATCAAGGTTATTGGCTGAAATCGACAGGAATCGCACCCGCTCCAGCGCGGGATGGCCGGGATTGACCGATTCCTCCAGGACCCGGCGGTTGAAGTTCAGCCAGGAGAGCTCGCGATTGATGAAGCGTTCGGGGCTGGAAGCCATTGCCGGCCCGGCTTCGGGCTCAGCCTCTTTCTCTTTAATAACAACGGCTTGTGCGGATTCAATCAAGGTTCGGTCCTATCCTGCGCAATGCTTGCGCCATTCCCGGCAAATGCGCGGCAAAGCATGTGTTATCGCGATGACGTTTCAATGACATTGATGTTCCCAGCCTCGGCGCCGTCAAGGTGGCGCAGGGTCTCAGGAGTCGTCCAGAGGATCAGGCAAGGGATCAGGCAAGGGATCAGGCGTTGCGGAACAATTCCGCCGCCAGCGCCCGCGTCACCGGGCGGCCCAGCCGCAGGGCTTCGGTGTCCAGCAGTTCGACAGTCTGACGCACGGCCGCATAGGACCGCTCGATCCGGGAGGCGAGATAGCTCACCACGGTCTCGTCGATCGTGAGCTGCCGGTCCGCGCAGGATTTGACGATCAAGGCGCGAAACAGCTGGTCGTCGGGTGGCAGCAACGTCACCGCCGGAACCGCGCGCAGACGCGAGCGCAGATCGCGCAATTCGACCTCGAATGCCGACGGTGGGTCGCGCGCGGTGATCAGCACGAACGCCTCTTCCTCGCGCGCCAGATTCATCAGGTGGAACAAGGCCCGTTCGTCGACATCCCCGGGCCTCAGATCTTCGACCACCAGCGCCCCCGTCGCCAGCGCGCCGGGGACGGCGGCCGCGGTCAGCGCATGCGCCGAAATCGAGCGTGCGCCGGCTTGCTCTGCCCAGATCGCGGCGAGGTGGCTCTTGCCGCAGCCCTCCGGGCCCACCAGCAGCATCACGCGGTTGGGCCATTCCGGCCAGCTGTCGATCAGCGCCAGGCCCGCTTCATTGGCCGGACCTTCGAGAAAATTGTCGCGCGTCAGGCTCTCGGCGTGCGGCAGCGCGAATGCAAGCTGGCGGGGAACGCGGGCGGCCACGCAAATCTCTCTAGGTTATTTCGACGGTACTCATGTGTCGCACCCACTCCACGAGATAGAGCGATACGGAAACCAGTGTAAAGACCGTGACGAAACCCATCAGGATCAGATCGTAGGGGGTCGGATTGAAGCCGAAACCCAGCGAGCCAAGCACCAGTGCCGCGAACGCCACCTGCATCACCGTATTGAGCTTCGACACCATCAACGGTTTCATCGGGATCGGCTTGCCGACCAACCATGACACGATCACGGCGGCGACGATCATGATATCGCGCGAGACCACGAGGATGACGATCCAGCCCGGTACCGCGCCCCAGGTTCCAAGCGCGATGTAGATCGAGACCAGCAGGGCCTTGTCGGCCAGCGGATCGAGCAGGGCGCCGAGTTCGCTCGCCATGTTGAAGCGCTTGGCCAGGAAACCATCGATGGCGTCGCTGACGCCCGCAACGATGAAGATCGCAAAGGCGATCGCCATCTGGTTCGACGCAATCGCCCAGACGATGACCGGCACCAGGAGGATGCGGCCCAGCGTAATGATGTTCGGAATACTCAACTCGGTCGCTTCCCGGCTACCGGCCTGATTTCGCAAATGATCCAGCCCTTGGCAGCCCAGACCGGTTGCTGTCTACATAGTACACCCGGAGGCCGCTTGCGAGCCATTGCACGATGACGGAATCCGACGTAACCAGCCGCCTTCATCTGGATTAGGCCATGATCGACCGCAAAAACGGGCTCACTTACGCGGATTCGGGCGTCGACATCGATGCGGGCAATCGCCTGGTCGATCTGATCAAGCCGATGGTTCGCGCCACCGCCAGGGCGGGCGCCGACGCCGAAATCGGCGGGTTCGGCGGCTTGTTCGATCTCAAGGCCGCGGGCTTCAAGGATCCGGTCCTGGTGGCCGCCACTGACGGCGTCGGCACCAAGGTCAAAATCGCCATCGAGACCGGCCTGCATGGCGGTATCGGCGTCGATCTGGTGGCGATGTCGGTCAACGACCTCGTGGTCCAGGGCGCCGAACCGCTGTTCTTTCTCGACTATTTCGCCTGCGGCAAGCTCGACCCCGAGGCCACCGCTTCGATCGTGGCCGGCATCGCCGAAGGTTGCCGGGAGTCCGGCTGCGCCCTGATCGGCGGCGAGACCGCGGAAATGCCGGGGCTCTACAAGGATGGCGACTACGATCTGGCCGGTTTTGCAGTCGGTGCCGCCGAACGGGGCACGCTGCTGCCGCGGGGCGATATCGCGGCCGGCGACGCCGTGATCGGGCTCGCCTCGTCGGGGGTGCATTCCAACGGGTTTTCCCTGGTCCGCAAGATCGTCGAGCTGTCGGGCCTCGGATTCGAGGCGCAGGCGCCGTTTTCGCCGGTCATGACGCTGGGCGGCGCGCTGCTGACGCCGACCCGGCTCTATGTCCGGTCCTGCCTGCGCGCGATTCGCGAAACCGGCGCGGTCAAGGGCCTCGCCCACATCACCGGCGGCGGCTTCACCGACAATATTCCCCGCGTGCTGCCGAAACATCTCGGTGTCGGCATCGATCTGGCGCGCCTGCCGGTGCTGCCGGTGTTCAAGTGGCTGGCGCAGCAGGGCGGCATCGCCGAACTCGAACTGCTGCGCACCTTCAACTGCGGCATCGGCATGATCGCCATCGTCAGGCCCGACGCGACAGAGGAAGTCACCGCCATTCTCACCGAAGCCGGCGAGGGCGTGGCGCTGCTCGGCGAGGTGATCCCGGCCGAGGGCGAACATCGCGTGGTCTATAATGGTCACCTCGATCTCTCATGGTAAGATCTTGCATGGTAAGGTCATGAAGCGCCGGGTCGCCATCCTGATTTCCGGGCGCGGGTCGAACATGGCCGCCTTGATCGAAGCTGCCCGGGCAGAGGATTTTCCTGCCGAGATCGCGGTGGTGATTTCCAACCGCGCCGACGCCGGCGGGCTCGAACGGGCGAAGGCCGGCGGCATTCCGACCGTTACGATCGTAAGCAAGCCGTTCGGCAAGGACCGCGCGGCGTTCGAGGCGGTGCTGCAGGCGGCGCTGGACCAGCACCGCGTCGAACTGATTTGCCTTGGCGGTTTCATGCGGCTGTTCACGGCCGAATTCGTGCAGCGCTGGCATGGCCGGATGCTCAATATCCATCCTTCGCTGCTGCCGTCGTTCCCGGGCCTCGATCCGCACGGCCAGGCGCTGCGCGCCGGCGTGAAGATTTCCGGCGCCACCGTGCATTTCGTCATTCCGGAAACCGATGCCGGCCCGATCGTGATGCAGGGGGCGGTTGCGGTGGCGGACGACGACACCGCGGAGACGCTGGCGGCGCGAATTCTCGCAATCGAACACCGCATCTATCCCGATGCGCTGCGGCTGCTCGCCAGCGGCCGGGCGCGCCTCGAAGGCGACATCTGCAAGACGTCGGCAAACGCGGACCCCGACGGTACGCTGATTTCGCCCACGGCTGGATAATTCAGCACCTCCGGTGCTACGAGTTCATTGCTTTGTGCCGCCGATATCGGGAGCTCCCATGATTACCTTGTTCGGTTCCGGTCCCAATTTCGGACTTCCCGACGCCAGCCCTTTCGTCACCAAAGCCGAAACCCTGTTGCGGATTTCGAAGCTGCCGTTTCAGAAAGCGCCGATGAGTTTCTCAAAGGCACCCAAGGGCAAGATTCCCTATATCGACGATGACGGCGAATTGCTCGGCGATTCCACCCTGATCCGCTGGCACCTCGAAAAGAAGTACAAGGTCGATTTCGACCAGGGCCTGACGAGCGAGCAACGCGCGATCGCCTGGGCATTCGAGAAGATGACCGAAGACAACCTGTACTGGGCCATGGTCCATGCCCGCTGGATGGATGACGCCAACTTCCAGAGGGGGCCGCGGGAGTTCTTCAAGGCCGCGCCCGCGATCATCCGTCCGCTGGTCGTCGCGATCGTCCGGCGCAAGGTCAAGAAATCCCTGCACGGCCACGGCATGGGACGGCACAGCGCGACGGAGATCGCCGAACTGGGATCGCGTTCGCTGCAGGCCATCGCCGACTACCTCGGAAGCAAGCCGTTCTTCATGGGCAATGAGCCGACCGGAGCGGACGCCACCATTTTTGCGTTCGTCATCAGTTCGATGTGCCCGTTATTCGAGTCGCCGCTGCAGCAGGCGGCCGCGAGCCACGACAATCTGAGGCGTTATGTCGGTCGGATGGCCGCGCGATTCTATCCGGAGCTCGGCGACATCGCCGGCTGCAAGGCTTCAGTTTGAAAGGCCTCAGCTTGAAAGGCTTCAGCTTGAAAGGCTTGGGCTTGAAGGGAAAGCAGAGATGGCAAAGATCGCGATAGTCGGCTGTGGCGCCATGGGATCGGTCTATGCCGCGCTGATGGTCGATGCAGGCCATGAGGTCCACGCCGTCACGCTGTGGCCCGATCACGCCGAGGCGATGGCCTCCAAAGGCCTGCGCTGTGAGGGCGCCAGCGGCGACCGCACAGTGCCGATTCATGCCTCGACAACGACCGACGGTATCGGGCCGTGCGACCTCGTCATCATCGCCACCAAGGCCTTCGACGTGGAGGCGGCGGCGCGGTCCTGTCTTCCGTTGCTGGGTCCAGAGACGATCGTGCAAACCATACAGAACGGTCTGGGTTCGCCGGAGATCGCCGCGCCTATCCTCGGCGCCGATCGTATCGCCGTCGGCGTGGTCGGGGGATTCGGGGCGTCGATACGGGCACCCGGCCATGCCCACCACAACGGCATGGAGATGATCCGCTTCGGCGCCTTTGCCGGCTTGCCGAAACAGCTGCTGCAAGCCTCGGGAAAAATCTGGGAGTCGGCCGGCTTCAAGGTCGCGCTGTTCGACGACATCAAGCAGATGGTCTGGGAAAAGCTGATCATGAATGTCGCGTTTTCCGGTAGCTCCTGCATCACCGGACTGACCATCGGGCAAATCCTCGACGACGCCGACGCCTGGAGCGTGGCGCGTGGCTGCGCCGAGGAGGCGGTCGCCGTAGCAAAAGCTTCCAGTGTCCGGCTCGACGTCGGCGATCCCATCGAGCACATCAAGAAGCTCGGCGGCAAGATTCCCGACGCGCGGCCGTCGATGCTGCTGGACTACAATGCGGGCCGCCGCTGCGAGGTGGATGCCATCAATGGCGCGATCCCGCGGCTCGGCAAGCCGCTCGGGGTGGCAACGCCGGTCAACGACACGGTGGTCGGCCTGATCCGGGCGCGCGAGCGCCGGATGCTCGCAGGCTGAAACGTCTTCGAGCGGCAAATAAAATCCCCCGGCGCGAGCCGGGGGTGCATCATGATTGCTTGCGCAGATCGTGACGAAGTCTATGAGACCTTCAGGTTTTCCGCGGAGCTCTTGCCGCGATTTTCCACGAGGTCATATTCGACAACCTGATTTTCGTTGAGGGTTGAGAGCCCGGCGCGCTCGACCGCCGAGATATGGACGAACACGTCCTTATCGCCGGCATTCGGCTTGATGAACCCATAACCCTTGGTCGGGTTGAACCACTTGACGGTGCCTTTCTGCATCGCCTGTCTCCTGCTCTAGACATAAAAAAGACGCGGCCACGCTTTTCGCGTGCCACGCCACAAACGGGCTTCCGGAAGTCTGCTGAATTTCCGAGTCTTGAACTTCATCGTCGCGAAACGCACAGTCGAACGGCCTAGATCCGATTGTGCCTGATATTGCAACACGAAATTGTCGCGTTAGCAAGCCTCTGGCACGGCTCAGGAAATCTGGTCGGAGTAAGGGATTGCCGCTGGCCAGCTGTGGCAGCGGAACAACAACGCCCGGCAATCGGCGGCTGCCGGGCAGCCTGACCGATTGACGCTCCCGGTGAACTCAGCGCAAATCGGCTTGGGCCAATGGGGATTTAGGGATTTTTCTCGAACTGGCGCTCTTATTCTGGATTGGACTTCATGCGCTGCCCATCGCCCTGGCGAGCAAATAAGACGGGGCCCGGCCGCCATCGTGTGCGGCTAGTGGCGATGGCCTTGCTCCTTGCCGTTGCCGCTGTGTCCCCGGCGCAGGCCCAGTCACCCAGCCCAACGCCAACCCCGACACCGACCCCGACACCTTCACCGACCCCCAGCCCGACCCCGACGGTGATCAATTCGAATTTCTCGGCCGGCTCGACCGTCACCAACCTCGGCAGCAATTTTCTGGAACGCCTCGGCAACCGGGCGACGTCCGGTTTCGGCAAGGCGATGCGCAGCAATCCCGGCGGCGGCGGCGCTTCCGAGAGCACGGAAGCGCCCCGGTTTCGCAGCTGGGCAGAGGGTTACGGATTGACCGCCACGACCGGTCCGCTGGGTTACTTTGTCGGCGATCGCCGCCGCACCTATGGCGGCGTCGTCGGAGTAGGGGCGCGCGTCGCGTCCGGCGTCAATGTCGGATTCTCCGTCGATCAGAGTCACACCGCCATCGACATTCCCCTGGCATTGCAGTCGGCAACGCTCGATCTCACCCAGTTCGGGTTCAATGCCTCGGTCGACAAGGGGCCGTGGACCTGGGCCATCGCGCTGGTCCACGGTTTCGGCAAGGTCAATTCAAGCCGCGACACCGGGGTCGGCTTCGCAACCGCCGGCTATAACGCCCGCCTCGGTGGCGCCCTGACCGAACTCAGCTATTACTGGAGTTCCGACCAGAGCCGCATCGTGCCGAAGGCCGCGTTCGAATATGTCCGCGCCTCCACCGGATCGCTGCAGGAGACCGGCGGCCTCGATCCGGTGATGGCGACAGGCGCCACGGCGGAGCGCGCGCGGCTGCTGATCGGGGCGGAAGTCGGACGCTACTGGATTTTCGATCAGAAGATTTTCGACGTCTCGGCCTATGGCAAGTTCGTCGACAATGTCGCGCAGAATTTCAACTCGGTCACGGTCAGCCTCGGCGCCCAGAGCGTCGTCGTGCAGGGGATCGGCGAGAGCCGCTATGGTGCCGACGCCGGCGCCTCCGCTTCGCTCAGCCTGAGCAACACCGCGCGCCTCTACCTCAATTATGACGCCAAGTATCGCGCGGCGATGCGGTCGCACCAGGGCACGCTCGGCCTCGAGCTCAAATGGTAGCGGCGCAGTTTACAGCGCGCGTCCCCCGCGCCTGATTGCCCGGTCAGGCGGGCCCCGCAGCGACGTATCCCTGAAGCCCGAAATTCGCGCGCGATGCCGCCATCAGCGGCACGAGGTCATCAGGGTGAATGAAGTCGTCCTTGAAGCAGGGATAGGTTTTCGGGTCGAATATCTTCTTCAGCCAGTCGATGACGATCTTGTGGCGGTCGGAGTTGCGAAACTCCTTGTGGTAGGTGAGCCAGAGATCGGCGTGGTGGCGGACGCCGAGATCGACGGGGACCAGGTCCGCTCCCAGTGCTACGGACGATGTCGGCAGGAAACCCATTCCTGCGCCTCGCTCCACGGCATAGAGAACGCCGATGCTCGAATTGGTCTTGATCCCGACAATGCCTTCCAGCGACGTCAGTCCCAGCACCCTTGCATAGGCGGAATCGTCGACCTGCGGCGCATGCTGGATCACCAGCCGGTGGTTCCTGATGTCGGCAAGCGTGGGAACGCCGTGCAGCTTGCGGTATCCTTCCGAAACGAAACCATAGATGTGAAGCCGGCCGAGCTTGGTGACGATCAGATCGGGGTTGGTCGGCCGCTCGAGCTGGATGGCGATGTCGGCCTCCAGCCGGGCGACGTCCGCCTGCTCCATCGCGCAGCGAAGGTCGACGGTGATCTTGCGGTAGGTTTTCTGGAAGTCGATCAGCCTCGGAAGGATCCAGAAATTGCCGGGGCCCTCGGTGACGGCGACGCGGACCGTGCCGGCGGTATCGTCCGTCTGCGCCGCGCGCCGGAAAATGTTGAAGGCGTGACGTTCCATTTCCATCACGTCGCCGATCATCGCCGCGCCCTCGGAGCTCAGCGTCAGGCCGCTCTGGTCGCGCAGGAATAATTTGCAGCCGATCGACTCTTCGAGCCGGTCGATCCGGCGCATCAGCGTGGTGCTGGTGAGGCCAAGTCCCTCTGCCGCATTGCGAAAGCTCTTGTATCTCGCGCAGGCCAGAAACGATCGAAGATCATCCCAGGACGCATCCAGAACTTGGTCATTCCGGTGCTGCGTCACCGCAGCACCCCGGTGCAATAGTTGCTGCATACCCCAAATCCCTGCCCGGTATGGTGCTCACCCAGAGGCAGGAGCGACGATAGATGCGCGACCCGATTATGGAAAGGGCCACTTTGGCCGCAAAGCGCGATTTCGATCTGCTGCCCAGGAGCGCGGAGATCGCGGTGCAAACCGCGCTGCGTTCCGAGCTTGGGGCGCTTGCCCACATGGCAAATCGGCTGGTCCCGGGAGTTCAGATTACGGAACCTGACCTCGAGCGATATTACACCTTCGATCCCGGCAGCATTCTTACATTTAGTCGAAAAGGCAAACTGCTTGGAGCGGTGGCATTTCTCTATCTCAACAGCCGCGGCCACGATGCGCTCATTCTCAACGACATGAGTCTGACGCACCCGGACATTGGACTGCTCGCCGGCTCCTCCGAGCCGGTGTCCGCGATCTATGTCTGGGCGATCGCCGGGCAGGGCAGGGCGATGGCCGGACTGGGCAACGTATCGACGCATCTTTCCCAGCCGCGGCTGGCGCCGGCCGATCTTTACGCCCAACCCTCGAGTGCGGACGGGCGCAATCTGATGATCGCGATCGGCTTCGAACCGATCCCGAGCCACCAGCACGAACTCTGGCGCTACCAGCGCCCCTGGAACCGTGTCCCGTTGAACGCGCCAACAACCCAACCGGTGAGGAGCTTTGCAGATGCACGGCACTAACATTCCAGCTGCCATCAAGACGCCATCGCGCTCGATCACGGTTCGCATCGCGCGCGACCCCAACGACCTGATGCTGGTGACCGCGATCCGCTCCGCAGTTTACCTCGCCGAACAGGATTGCCCGATCGAGGAGGAATTCGACGGCAACGATCTGGTAGCAGCGCACTTCCTCGGATTTGTCGGAACCGAGCCGGCCGGCTGCCTGCGGGTGCGGTTTTTCGGCGAGTTCGCCAAGGTCGAGCGTCTTGCCGTACGCCACCAGTTCCGGCGCTCGCGCGTGTCATTCAAGCTGGTGCAGGCCAGCGTCGACTACGTCAAGCGCAAGGGATTCAAGAAGATCTACGGCCAGGCGCAGGACCGGCTGGTCGACTTCTGGGCACATTTCGGCGCCAAGCCGCTCGGCCACAACCGCAAGATCACCTTTTCCGATTTTTCCTATACCGAGATGGTGCTCGACATCGAGCCCGGCGCCGACGCCATCACGCTCGACAGCGATCCCTACGTGATCATCCGGCCGGAGGGCGACTGGGACAGGCCCGGCGTTCTCGACATTTCAGCGGGGCGCGCCGTGACCTCGCCGCTGCGCACGGTGTGAGTTTCGATGATGAGCCATCCCAAACTGGCGGTCTCGATCCACGACGATCCACCGATCCTGGTCTGCGCGGATCTGCAGACCGAGTATCTCACCGAAGGCCGCCGTCACGTCATCGCCGATGCCGAGGCGATCACGGCGCGTTGCCGCGAATTGATGACGCTGTGGCGCGGCAACCTCTGGCCGATCATCCACCTGAAGCGAATTGCCCAGGCCGCGTGGTTCAATCCGGCATCGAACCTGACGGACTGGATCGCCGAGTTGAAGCCGAGGCCCGGAGAGCTTGCGTTCGAGCATCCGCTGCCGTCGGCCTACAGCTCGTCGCGGTTCGCCGAATACATGGCGAACATGAAATGCATGCGCTGCGTGGTGTCGGGTTTCTCCCTCGATGAAACCATTCTGTCGACCGTGGTCGACGGGTTTCACCGCAGCCACCGCTATCAGGTGGTCAGCGACGCCGTGGCCTGCCGGCGCCAGGGGATCGGCGACGCGGCTTCCTACAAGCTGGCGGTCGTCAATGTGGTCGGCAATTTCGCCGGCATCGTCGACAGCGCCGAGCTGATCGAAGCCAATGCGGTGATTTCGGTGTGACGGTTGCGATGGGACTGCGGCCGAAAGAAGGCTCGATAGGGCAGGTGGCGCTTGAGCGGAAAGCGGACTGGAATACTGGCTCGGAATTGATCTCCTCAGGGTGATGAGAACTCGTCACGATCTTGATGACCCGATGCGGCGCGCCCGCACGCCTCGCCACTGCCGTAGCAGGCATGAAGTTCAAATTCTTCCGCCATTTCGAATGCAGGCATCGATCCTTCCGAAATTGGCACCCGACCTGTCTCGTCCGGCGCCACCGTGGCCCGCCGCCATGGCCTGTGCTCTGCATTTCGAATAAATTGCCCCCACGCTCTGTGACGTGTTCGGCTTCGTCTGAGCCGGCGCCGGCTGCGTGGTGAGAGCAGGCGGCCTTGCCCGGGCTGGACCGGATTCGACGCCGGGCGATTCTTTTTTTCGTTTCTTGACAATCACGCGTTCGCAGGAATTGTTGGTCGACAGTTCGTAACCTTCCTTACAGGTAATCTTCACGCAGAAGTCACCGTCGATCTTGAATCCCCGTTCGCAAATCAATGGACATATTCGCGTCGTCTGATCGCGCAGTGATTGCAGCGCGTCGAGGCTGGCGACCCTGGTATCGAATCTGGTGTTGGCGTTCTTGTTATAGAGGGCAAGCGCCCGTTGATCCGGGGCGCTCCATTCGCCCGTTGCGGAGGCTGTGCTGCAACCCACCTTTCGCAGCTGGGCTTGCAGGGACTTGACCAAGTCCGGATTCAAACTCGGCGCTCCGGCCCCATCGGCGGCCTGACCGGGCAGTGCAAGCGCGGCCAATTCCGTCGGTTTTTCATCGAGCCGCCGCGCGGCCTTTGCTTCCTCGGCAGCAGCCAGTTTTGCCGCCGCGGCTCTGGCCTGTTCCGCAGCTTTCGCTGCAGCCTCGGCCCGAATACGGGCATCCTCGGCGGCCTTGGCTTCGGCGAGGAGCCTTTCTCTCTCCGACGCCAGTTTTTGCCTCATGGTCTTGGCCTCGGCCGCGACGCGGGCATTCTCGGCGGCGATCCTGGCATCCTCGGCGGTCCTGGCCGCTTTTTCCAACCTGGCCCGTTCGGCTTCGGCGGCTTTCTCGTTCTCCAGCTTGCTTCTCCTTTCGGCTGTGAGCCGCCCTTCTTCCACGGACTTTTCCTTTGCTCGCTGCGCTTCGGCGAGCTTTGCCTGTTCCAGCGCTTTTCTTTTCTCCGCTGCAATTCGCGTTTCCTCTGCAGCCCTGGCGTCGGAAGCCGCTTTTGCCTCGGCGCTCGCCCTGGCGCTCTCCGCCTCAAGCCGCGCCTGCTCCTCCTGCAACCGGCGCGCCTTCTCGACGGCGGCAAGGCGTGACTGTTCAGCAACAAGCTTGTTGCGCTGCGCGCCCGCGAGTTTTGCATACAGGCCGTCCGGATAAGTGGCGATGAAAGAGTCCCAGGCTTCCCGCGTACCCACGCGCTCAGCCAGTTCATAGTCGCCGCGGACCGCCTGAGCTGGGTCTCGCTGAACAGCGGGGGGCGGGACGAGTGCAAAATCCTCGCCGCCGAGCGAGCCATAGATGAACGGCTCCTGCTTGTTGTTCGTGACCTTCAACACTTCGTCGCGGGTAAAGCCGAACGCCTTGCGCAAGTCCAAGCCCGGCTTCGGAAGGTGTTTGACCAGCGCCGCGGTGAAGGGGCTGTTCCTGCCGTCGCCATCGAGCGCAGTCGAGCCAGCCTTCGCGGCATACGCAATCAGGGTGTTGGGGCTTCCGGGTTCGACCTTGGCCAACCCGCGCCCAATGTTGCGTGAAGCGACGGTCCGCCGCATGCTCTTGGCAAAAGGGTTGTCGCGGCAAGCGTCGAGAATGATGAGCCGAAGTTTTTTGGCAGGCTCGATGACGGACAGAAGACGCTCGAGCGGAATGGCCTCATCGAACGCGTCGATGTCGCGCTCGAGCACCGCGTCGCTGGGAACCAGGTAGTTCGTCCCGTCGATTTCGATTCCGTGGCCGGCAAAATAGATGATGGCGACGTCGGCATCCCGCACCGTATCCGAAAAATCGCGAAGCGCGCGGCGCATCTCGCTGGCTTTGAGGTCGCGTTTAAACTCCACCACGTCGAAGCCGGCCGCCTTGAACGTCCCGGACATCGCCTCTGAGTCGTTGGCTGGATTGGAAAGCTTCGGAGCGCTTTGATAGGCCGAATTCCCGATCACCAGCGCAACCCGCTTGTCGGCGAGGGCGGGAAACGCGGTCGCAAACAAGCTGGCGAGCATGATTACCAGCCACGTTCCGCGACGGATCAACTTCGCGGAGCTCTTTTCGCGGTACGCGATATGGGTGATGACGGGCATCAGCATGTCGGCTTTCGATTGCACCAGATCTGAGCCGCATCGGGTGTCATTCTTCTTATTGCACGCTGATAGCATCCGGGTAGCGCACCCATACATTTCCGATAGCCGCCTGCACCAGCCGCGATATCGGCGCGCCTTAGCGCGCCCTGAGGAGCAGGCATCGGCGAATCGGAAGGTCTTTGCTTCGGCGCAATGGATGCCGGCACCGGCGCGTCCTTGCGTTTCGCCCTCTGGCGGGTCGTTCGCTCGCACGAATTGTCGTCAGCGAGTTCGTAACCTTCCTTGCAAACGATTTTCACACATGCATCGCCGTCGCGACGGTATCCGTAATCACAAACGACTGGACACACTCTGCCGGTCCTCTTGCGAACCAGCTCCAGTGCATCAACGCTTGCTACCTCGACGTCAACCATCCCGCCGACGCTCGCGTTGAACGATCGCAGCGACTTTTTCGCCGAGGCATTCCAATCGTCACTGATCGGACCGCTCCCGCAGCCGACCCGGCGCAGCTCCGTCTGCAGGAGCCTTACGACATTTTCGCCCGTACGCATACTTGCGTCCGAATCGCCGGCAGGGTTCAAGGCAGCCAGCGGCCCGATCGGTTTTCCGTCCGGCAATCCTTGCCTGAGCGCCTCGGCTGAATTTGCCTTTGTCCGGGCTTCCTCGACCCGAACCTCGGCGTCGACCCGGGACCGTTCCGCAACGGCCACTCTCGTCTCCTGCAGTGCTTTTTGTCGCTCGGCGGCCAGCGCTTCGCGCGCCGCCGTTGCTTCTGCAATTGCCTTCTCATTGGCCTGGGCATCGGCCCTTATGCGAGCAATTTCGGCGGCCTTTGCCTCGACCAGCGCCTTTGCCTTTTCCAGGGCAAGCCGCTCTTGCGCGGCTTCGGCTTCGGCCGCGGCGCGGGCTTTCTCTGCCGCGATTCGGGCATCGACCGCAGCCCTGGCTTCTCTTTCCATCCTGTGTCGCTCGAGCTCGGCCGCCTTTTCGCGATCGAGTTGCTTTTTCTTTTCGGCAGCGACCCGCGCCTCCTCGAGCGTTTGCTCCTTCGCTCGCTCGGCTTCTGCGAGCTTGGTGTCCTCCAGCGCTTTTCTCTTCTCGGCGGCGATGCGCGCTTCCTCCGCCGCTCTGGCGTCGGCTGTCGCTTTAGCCTGGGCGCTTGCCCTGGCGCCTTCGGCCCTGAGCCTGGCCCGCTCCGCTTCCAGAAAGCGCGCCTTCTCTACCGCGGCGAGCCGCGTCTTCTCTGCAAACAATTTGTTGCGCTGCGCTTGCGCGAGCTTCGCATAGAATCCATCGGGGTACGTTGAAATGAAGGAATCCCAGGCCTCTTCCGTGCCGATCCGCTCGGCCAGTTCGTAGTCACCCTTGATCGACGCCGATGCGTCCGGCGCAGGCCTGTCACGGCTCGGTGAAGCGGGCACGAGTGCAAAGTCATCGCCGCCCAGCGAGCCGTAGATGAACGGCTCCTGCTTGTTGTTTGTTACCTTCAATACGTCGTCGCGAATAAAGCCAAACGCCTTGCGCAGGTCGAGCCCGGGACTCGGAAGATGTTTGACCAGCGATGAGGTGAATGGGCTGTTCCTGCTGTCGCCGTCAAGCGCGGTCGAGCCGCCTTTCGCCGCGAATGCAATCAGGGTATTGGGGCTGTCAGGTTCAACCTTGGCCAGCCCGCGACCGATACCGCGCGAAGCCACGGTGCGCCGCATGACCTTGGCGAAGGGGTTGTCGCGGCAGGCGTCGAGAATGACGAGCCGAAGTTTTTTCGCCGGCTGGATGACGGACAGCAGGCGCTCGAGCGGGACAGCCTCGTCGAAGGCGTCGATGTCACGCTCGAGCATCGCATCCGTGGGCACCAGATAATTTGTTCCGTCGATTTCGATTCCGTGGCCGGCAAAATAGATGATGGCGACATCGGCATTCCGTGCCGTATCCGAGAAATCGCGCAGCGCACGGCGCATCTCGTTGGCCTTGAGATCCCGCTTGTGTTCGACCACGTCGAACCCGGCCCCCTTCAACATCCCCGAGATCGCCTCGGAATCGTTGGCGGGATTGGAAAGCCTGGGAGCGCTTTGATAGGCTGAATTCCCGATCACCAGCGCCACCCGCTTCTCGGCGAGGGCCGGGGAGCCGAAGGCCAGACTGGCCCAAAAAAGAAATAGAAATACCCCCAATTGGCGCATAGGTGTCCACCGTGAGCCTGAGCACAAAGCGTATCATCAAACGGCACTTTTTCAAAAATTTCAGGTCTCGTTCGTGACCGGCATCACAGTAGCGAGCGGAAGCACCAAATCGAGGTCGCCTGGGCAGCGAAGGCGCCTTGGTCCCGGCATCAAGCGCGGGTCAGGCCACTACACATCGAAAGTCCGACTAGGCGCGATCGACCCGAATAACGCGCCCCTTTTCGATCGCCAGCGCCAGTCGGCCCTGCTTCAGCGACAACGCCGCTTCGCCGAACAATTCGCGGCGCCAGCCGTGCAGGGCGGGTACGTCGGCGTTATCGTCCGCGGCGATGTCTTCGAGATCGCCGACCGTGGCAATGATCTTGCTGGCAACGGCGTGGCGTTCCGAGGTCATGCGCAGCAGCACCTTCAACAGCTCGACGATCGCCGCACCATTTGAATTGCCGCGCGGCTTTTCGATCTTCGGCAGCGAAGCCGGATCGCGCGCCAGGCCGCGCTGCACGGCGGCCACGATGTCGGCGCCCCATTTCGAGCGGTCGAAGCCCTTCGGCAGCGAGCGCAGATTGGCCAGGCGTTCGAGACTGGTCGGCGCATGGGTGGCGATATCGCCGACTGCGTCGTCCTTCAGCACGCGGCTGCGCGGCACGTCGCGGCTCTGCGCTTCCTGTTCGCGCCAGGCTGCGACCTCCATCAGCACCGCCAGCTCCTTCGGCTTGCGCACCCGCGTCTTCAGCCGCTCCCAGGCACGTTCGGGGTGGAAGTCGTAGGTCTTCGGCGAGGTCAGGACCTCCATTTCCTCGCTCACCCATTCGCTGCGGCCGCGCTTCTTGAGGTCGGCGTCGAGGGCCGCGAACACCTCGCGCAAATGGGTGACGTCGGAGACCGCGTAGTGCATCTGCTCGGCGGAGAGCGGCCGGCGCGACCAGTCGGTGAAACGGTGGGTCTTGTCCGGCCGATGCCCGCAGATGCGCTCGACCAATTGGTCGTAGGCGATGGAATCGCCATAGCCGAGCACCATGGCCGCCACCTGGGTGTCGAAGATCGGGTGCGGAATGGTGCCGGACTGGTGCCAGACGATCTCGATATCCTGCCGGGCGGCATGGAAGACCTTCAGGACCTTCTCGTCAGCCATAAGATCGAAGAACGGCTTGAGGTCGAGCCCCTGGGCCAGCGTATCGATCACCACCGCTTCCTCGGCGCTCGCCATCTGGACCACGCAGAGCAGGGGATAGTAGGTGGTCTCCCGCAGGAACTCGGTATCGACGGTGATGACCGGGTGTTTCGCGAGCCGGGCGCATACCGCGGCAAGGTCGGAGGTGGTGGCAATCAGATCCATGAACGGTCCATAACGCTTTTGAGACGCGTTCGGCCGAAAGCGCTGATATGTCAAGGGTCTTGCGGCGAATTCATGCCTTGCATTTTGGCCCGGCCGGGATTTTTCGGCAGGGACTCAGGGCCGCCGGGACACGCCTGCGGGCGGCCGCCAAGGTCAAATGCAACCGTCCGGGAATGGATCCGTCAGTAGTCGCTGACACGTCGCGGGCGCCGCCGCTGCGAGGGAGTGGCCAGCACGATGATGCAGAGCGCCAGCATCGCTAGTCCCATGAACTCGAATACCAATACGTCAAACACGATAGTTCCCCCAGCCAGGCCGTTAGACTTGTAGGGAACCCGTTGACTGATTGTTAATTTGTGGAACCGCAGGCCCAGTTGCGCGATCGGATGGTGCATGCGCTTTTAAAAAACTGGGTTAACGGCGAAGGCTTTCATGTCCCGCAAAACGTCTGCAGCACGCATTGGTGCGGCTCCGGCGGATCGGCGTAGCCCGCAAACGCCGGCTGGTCCTGATACGGCCTTGCCAACACCGTCAGCATTTCCTCGAACGGCGCGAAATCGTCGCGGTTCACTGCGGCTTCGATCATCGCTTCTATCAGGTGATTCCTTGGAATGAAGGCGGGATTGACCAACCGCATCGCAGCCTGCCGCTCGGCGGGGGTCTGCGGCTCCCCGGAAATCCGTTGCCGCCAGCGTCCGGCCCATTCGTCATAGGCTGATGGATCGGCGAACAATTGCCGGACTTCGGTATCGCCGTCCGGATCGAGCGCGGCGTCGCTCAGGCGCCGGAAGGTCAGGGTGAAGTCGGCCTGGTTCTTCGCCATCCCGTCCAGCAGGTCCTGCACCAGCGCCTCGTCGCCGTCGCGGGCCGTGAACAGGCCGATCTTCTGGCGCAGGCCGGTCTGATAGGCCGACGTGAACCGCTCCGCGAACTCGCCGAGGATAGCCTGGGCGTCTTCGATGGCCTTGTCCTTGTCGTCCGACAACAGCGGCAGCAGGCATTCCGCCAGCCGGGTCAGGTTCCAGAGCGCGATCCGCGGCTGGTTGGCATAGGCGTAGCGGCCTTGTTCGTCGATCGAGCTGAACACTTTTGCGGGGTCGTAGTGATCCATGAAGGCGCAGGGGCCGTAGTCGATGGTCTCGCCCGCAACAGAGGAATTGTCGGTGTTCATGACGCCGTGGATGAATCCGACCAGCAGCCAGCGCGCCACCAGATCGGCCTGCCGCGCGATCACGGCTTCGAGCAGCGCGCGGTAGGGCCGCTCGGCCTCTGCGGCCTGCGGGTAGTGCCTGGCGATGACGTGATCGGCCAGCCGCCGCACGCCCTCGGTGTCGCTGCGCGCCGCGAAATACTGGAAGGTGCCGACGCGAATGTGGCTGGAGGCTATGCGGGTCAGCACGGCGCCGGGCAACGGCATCTCGCGCATCACGTTCTCTCCCGTGATCACGGCGGCGAGCGATCGCGTGGTGGGAATGCCGAGTGCCGCCATCGCCTCGCTGACGATGTATTCGCGCAGCACTGGGCCGAGCGCGGCGCGGCCGTCGCCCCGGCGCGAAAACGGCGTCGGGCCGCTTCCCTTGAGCTGGATGTCGCGGCGCACACCTTCGGCATCGATGACTTCACCGAGCAAAATCGCGCGGCCGTCGCCGAGCTGAGGCACGAAATGGCCGAACTGGTGGCCGGCATAGGCCATCGCGATCGGGTCGGCGCCTTCGGGCACCCGCTTGCCGGCCAGGATCTCGGCTCCCTCGGGGCTGTCGAGCAGGTCAGGATCGAGGCCGAGATGCACCGCCAGCGGCCGGTTCAGCTTGATCAGGCGCGGGGCGGCGACCGGGGTCGGCACCACCCGGGCAAAGAAGCTCGCCGGCAGCGCCGTATAGGTGTTCTGGAAGGGGAAATGGACCGTCATGGGCTTCAAGATAGGCGCGCGAGGGGAATAGACAATCGTCCTCGCGCCATTGCCCGCGGATGGTTCGGTTTTTTGTCTGCTTTTCCGCTCCCGACGCCGGTTTCGGCGGCCAAAATCGACCCCGCATTCGGTTGCCGCGCCTGACCGCGTCGGGTAAACCCTGACCCTCCTCGGACGGGGCTTTTGGCCTCGATTCGACCTCTCCGACATCTGTTTTTGGGAATACCATGCATCGCTACCGGTCACATACATGCGGCGCGCTCCGTGAGGGCGAAATCGACCAGACGGTTCGGCTGTCGGGCTGGTGCCATCGTATCCGCGACCATGGCGGCTTGCTGTTCATCGATCTGCGCGACCATTACGGGCTCACCCAATGCGTGGTCGATCCGGATTCCGCGGCCTTCAAGGACGCCGAAAGGCTGCGCGCGGAGTGGGTGGTGCGGATCGACGGCAAGGTCCGCCGCCGGCCCGCAGGCACCGACAACCCGGATTTGCCGACCGGCATGGTCGAGCTTTATGTCAGCGAGATCGAGGTGCTGGGTCCGGCCGCCGAATTGCCGCTGCCCGTGTTCGGCGAGCAGGAATATCCTGAGGACATAAGGCTTAAGTACCGTTTCCTCGACCTTCGCCGCGACAAGCTGCACCAGAACATCATGACCCGCGGCGCGATCGTCGATTCCATGCGCAAGCGGATGAAGGAGCAGGGCTTCTTCGAATTCCAGACCCCGATCCTGACCGCTTCGTCGCCGGAAGGCGCGCGCGACTTCCTCGTGCCGTCGCGGATTCATCCGGGCAAGTTCTACGCGCTGCCGCAGGCGCCGCAGCAGTACAAGCAGCTGCTGATGATGTCGGGCTTCGACCGCTACTTCCAGATCGCGCCGTGTTTTCGCGATGAGGACCCGCGCGCCGACCGCTTGCCGGGCGAGTTCTATCAGCTCGACGTCGAAATGAGCTTTGTGACGCAGGACGACGTGTTTGCTGCAATGGAGCCGGTTGTTACGGGCGTGTTCGAGGAGTTCGCCAAGGGCAAGCCGGTGACAAAGGCATGGCCGCGGATCCCGTTCGCGGAGGCCTTGCGCAAATACGGCAGCGACAAGCCGGATCTGCGCAATCCGATTGTGATGCAGGACGTCTCCCAACACTTCCGCGGCTCCGGCTTCAAGGTGTTCGCGCGGATGCTGGAAGACCCCAAGAACCAGGTCTGGGGCATTCCCGGCACCGGCGGCGGCTCACGCGCGTTCTGCGACCGGATGAACTCCTGGGCGCAGGGCGAGGGCCAGCCCGGTCTCGGCTACATCATGTGGCGCGAGGGCGGCGAGGGCGCCGGTCCACTCGCCAACAACATCGGCCCGGAACGGACCGCCGCGATCCGCGATGCCCTGGGCCTGAAGGAAGGCGATGCCGCCTTCTTCGTCGCCGGCGACCCGGAAAAATTCTGGAAGTTTTCGGGGCTCGCGCGAACAAGACTCGGCGAGGAATTGAACCTGATCGACAAGGATCGGTTCGAACTCGCCTGGATCGTCGACTTCCCGATGTACGAATACGACGAGACAGAGAAAAAAATCGACTTCTCGCACAACCCGTTCTCGATGCCGCAGGGCGGCCTCGAGGCGCTGCAGACCCAGGATCCGCTGACCATCAAGGCGTTCCAGTACGACATCACCTGCAACGGCTACGAGATCGCCTCCGGCGGCATCCGCAACCACCGGCCCGAGGCGATGGTGAAGGCGTTCGAGATCGCCGGCTACGGCGAGAGCGACGTGGTCGAGCGTTTCGGCGGCATGTACCGCGCGTTCCAGTATGGCGCGCCGCCGCATGGCGGCATGGCGGCCGGCGTCGACCGCATCGTCATGCTGCTCTGCGGCACCACCAATTTGCGCGAAATCTCGCTGTTCCCGATGAATCAGCGGGCCGAAGACCTGCTGATGGGAGCGCCGTCGGACGTGGCGCCGAAGCAATTGCGCGAATTGCACATCCGGCTCAATCTGCCGGACAAAAACTAGCTCACCTCCGATCACCGAAGTCTGAATTCGGGGTCAAGGAAAGCCGCCGGGGGAAACCAATGTCGTCCCATTCTGAAGATCTGCAATCCGCGGCGCTGGCTTACCACCGGCTGCCGCGGCCGGGCAAACTCGAGATCCAGGCGATCAAGCCGCTCGCCAACCAGCGCGACCTCGCGCTGGCCTATTCGCCGGGCGTGGCGGCGGCCTGCATGGCCATTGCAGCCGATCCGGCAGAAGCCGCATCCCTGACCATCCGCGCCAATCTGGTCGCCGTCGTGTCCAACGGCACTGCGGTGCTAGGCCTCGGCAATATCGGTCCGCTGGCGTCGAAGCCCGTCATGGAAGGCAAGGCGGTGCTGTTCAAGAAATTTGCCGGCATCGACGTGTTCGACATCGAAATCGCCGCCGACACCGTCGAGCGTGTGGTCGAGACCGTGGCCGCGCTCGAGCCGACCTTCGGCGGCATCAATCTGGAGGACATCAAGGGGCCGGAGTGCTTCGAGATCGAGGCGCAGCTCAAGGCGCGCATGAAGATCCCGGTATTCCACGACGACCAGCACGGTACCGCCATCATCGTCGCCGCTGCGATCACCAATGCATTGCTGCTCAACGGCAAGAAGCTGGCTGACGTCAAGATCGTCGCCTCCGGCGCCGGCGCAGCTGCCATCGCTTGCCTCAATCTGCTGGTCTCGATGGGCGCGCAGCGCAAGAATATCTGGGTCTGCGACATCGACGGCGTGGTGCATGAAGGCCGCAACACGCTGATGGACCGCTGGAAGTCGGTCTATGCGCAGAAGACCGACAAGCGCGTGCTGGCGGAAGTGATCGGCGGCGCCGATATTTTTCTGGGGCTGTCGGCGCCCAACGTGCTGAAGCCTGACATGGTCAAGGCGATGGCGGACAAGCCGCTGGTGATGGCGCTGGCCAACCCAACCCCCGAAATCATGCCGGACGAGGCCCGCAAGGCGCGCCCCGATGCGATGATCTGCACCGGGCGCTCCGACTTTCCCAACCAGGTCAATAACGTCCTGTGCTTTCCCTTCATCTTCCGCGGCGCGCTCGACGTCGGCGCCACCGCGATCAACGAGGAGATGAAGAAGGCCGCGGTCGATGCCATCGCGCAGCTGGCACGCGATCCGCCGTCGGATGCAGTGGCCCCCGGTTTTGACAGCGGCGAAGCGCAGGGGTTCGGACCCGGCTCGCTGATCCCAAGTCCGTTCGACCCGCGGCTGATCCTGCGCATTGCGCCGGCGGTGGCGAAGGCGGCGATGGAGTCGGGCGTGGCCTCGCGACCGATCGCCGACTTCGACGACTACAGCGCACAGCTCGAGCGCTTCGCGTTCCGTTCCGGCCTCGTCATGAAGCCGATGTTCGCCAAGGCCAAGACCCAGCCGGTCCGCGTGATCTATGCCGAAGGCGAGGACGAGCGCGTGCTGCACGCGACCCAGGTCGTGCTGGAGGAGAAGCTGGCGCGGCCGATCCTGGTCGGACGTCCGTCGGTGGTCGAGGCGCGGATCAAGCGGTTCGGCCTGTCCATCAAGGCCGGTCAGGATTTCGACCTCGTCAATCCCGAGGACGATCCGCGTTACCGGTCCTATGTACAGTCCTATATCGATGCCGCCGGCCGGCACGGCGTGACTCCCGATGCGGCGCGCACGGTGGTGCGCACCAACGCGACCGTGATCGCCGCTCTCGCTGTGATGCGCGGCGAAGCCGACGCCATGATCTGCGGCGTCGAAGGCCGTTACATGAGCCATCTGCGCCATGTCCGCGAGATCGTCGGCTTCATGCCCGGTGTCAGCGACTTCGCCGCACTGGCGCTGATGATCACCAGCAAGGGCGCCTATTTCATCGCCGACACCCAGGTGAGGCCGAACCCGAGCGCCGAGGAGCTCGCGGAGGTGGCGGCGCTGGCGGCGATCCATGTGCAGCGCTTCAACATCAAGCCCAAGGTCGCCTTCGTCTCGCATTCCGATTTCGGCAGCTACGACACCGATTCCTCACGCAAGATGCGCCGCGCCACGGCGCTTCTGAAGCAGAACCATCCGGAAATCGAGGCCGACGGCGAAATGCAGGGCGACACCGCGCTATCCGAAACCGCGCGAAAACTGATCCTGCCGCATTCGAAGCTGGAAGGCGTCGCCAATATCCTGATCATGCCGAACCTCGATACCGCCAACGTCGCCTATCAGATGATCAAGGTGTTGGCCGACGCGCTTCCGGTGGGCCCGATCCTGATCGGTCCGTCGCGCCCGGCGCATATTCTCACCCCTTCGGTGACCGCGCGCGGCATTCTCAACATGACCGCGGTCGCCGCCGTCGAAGCCCAGGAACGTGCCGGCCGCCAGCAACCGAGCCTGTTCGGGTAGACCCTGCCGAAAACAAGCCGGCTCCGTTGGCGGTCGACGGGTTGCGGAATTGATTTGAGCGTTTGAAAAGCCACGGCGGAGCGCCCATAATCGCTCAGCCGGCGCGACTTCGGTATTTGCAGCATTCAACGAGGCCAATCATGCCAGCGTTTGTTACTTTCGGGCGAATCCTGTTCGCCGTGCTCTTTATCTATTCGGGAGTAGCCAAGCTTTTCGGCATCCAGGCCACATCGGATGCCATCGCTGCCAAGGTCGTGGCGACGTTGCCGGCGCTGATCGCGCCCTATGTGACGCAACTCGAAGGCATCACGGGGATGCCGATGCCGCAGATGCTCGCCATCGCGGTCGGAGCCTTCGAGGTGATCGCCGGCTTGATGATCGCGCTCAATTTCGGCGCGCGGTTCTTTGCCATTCTGCTGATCTTCTTTGTCGGCGCGGCGACCTTCTATTTTCATGACTTCTGGAATCAAGCGTCGCCATCGGATGGCAAGATGCTGGTCGAGGCGCTGAAAAACCTGTCGATCATCGGCGCGCTGTTCATCATCGCCGGCTACGGCCGCTCGTCGCAGACGCCGGAGCCGGCCTATGGCGATGTCTGAGCAACCCGCCGCCACGGCGTGACGCTGACGCCGTCGGCCGGGTCGAGCATTCGCGCTTCGCCGGCAGTCAGGCCATGTGCGGCCAGCACCTCTTGCGGTGAGCGTGCGGGCACGCCGGGGAAGCACGGCTCGCCGCCCGGCAGCTTCACCCGCGGCGCCAGCGACAGCCAGAACGTGTCGTAGCGGTCCATGAACATCTCGAAGACAACAGGCCCGCCGATCACGGCGATGGTGCCTGCGCGGACGCCAGCGTATTCGCAGGCGGCCTCGAACGAGGCTCCGGCGGGATTCCACAAGGTGGCCTTGGGATTGGAAGGATCGGGCGCGAGCGCGCCGGTCGACCGGGTCACGATGATCCGCTTTCGCTTCGGTGAGTTCGGCTGATCCTCGTAAGAATTACGACCGTGCACGATCAGATCGGCCCGATCGAGTGCGGCGTTGAAGAACCGCTTGTCGCCCTCGAATTTCAGTTCGTTCGGCATCACGCCGTCGGCGTTCGCCAGCATGCCGTCGGCGGACACGATGACGTAGCCATCGATGCGCAGTTCCGACATCCGCGTGGTCTCGCGCTGTCAGTGCTATTCCGAAATCGTCTGCACCACGCTGTTCAGCGGGCGGCTGCTGACGGTCGGGAGCTTCATGTCCTTGATGACGCTCTCGTCGAACTCCGCGATGGTCATCACCGGCGCCTTGGCCCTCATATGCACGACCTTGTAGCCGCCGGCCTTCAATTTGCGCAGCAGCTCGGGCAGGGCTTCCCCGGTGTGCTTCTGGAAGTCGTGCATCAGGACGATGCCCTTGCCCATTTTGTCGACCTTCCTCATCACGTTGTCGATGATGGTCTGGGCCTTGCTCGCCTTGAAGTCGAAGGAGTCGAGGTCGGTGGAGAAAATCCCGATGTTGCGCTCGCCGAGATAGGTGACCATTTCGGGCGGATGCTGCAGGGCCGGGAAGCGGAAGAACGGCGCGGGCGCGGCGCCGAGCGCCCATTTCACGGCGCTGAAACCCTTTTCGATTTCTTCCTTGCGCTGGGGCTCGGTCAGCTTCTTGTTGTTGAGGTTGGCGTGCGACCAGGTGTGCGAACCGACCGTGTGTCCGGCGGCGGCCACCTGCTTCAGGATCTCGGGATAATAGGACGCGTGTTTGCCGATCGGAAAAAAGACCGCCTTGGTGCATTCCTCCGCCAGGGTCTTCAGCACCGAAGGCGTATTGACCGGCCACGGGCCGTCGTCGAATGTCAGCACCACTTCCTTGTCGCGCAGGAAATCCAGCTGCTTGAAATGCTCGAAACCGAAACCGGGGCCGCCGGTGGTGTCGATTTCCACGATGCGGCCGATGCCCAGCGCGTCGGGATTGGCGCAAGCGGCCTTCGCCGGCGCCGGGGCAGGAGCGGGTGCTGCGGCGGGAGCAGGGGCTGGCGCTTGCGGAGCCGCACCCTTGGCGGCGGGGGCCTGCGACCATGCGGCGCCCGTTGCACACAGCGCAACCGCGCCCGCAAAGATCAAACCTGCCGCAATACGCATCTGATTTCCCTCAAAAACTGATCCCGTGCCCCGGGGCTCGTTGCACCAGCCCGGGCCATTTCCTGCCGTGATCATACTAGCCTAATTGGACCGGCGCCGCCACGGCAACGGCTTTTATCCAAAGCCTAAGATAGGTCGCCGATACGCCTCATTCGGCCGCGTCAGGAGTCCGCGAGCGCCCGGGCGATGGCGGTTTTGACGCGGGTATCCGATGGGGCGACGGACTCGGGAAAGACCTCCACGATATAGCCGTCGCGCCCGATCAGATACTTGTGGAAGTTCCAGCGTGGAACTTCCCTGGGGCGGGCTTCGGCGGCCCATTTGTAGAACGGATGCGCATTCGGGCCCTTCACGATGGCCTTGGCCGCGATCGGGAAGGTGGCGCCATGCTGCTGCGCGGTATTTGCGATCTCGGCCGCGCCGCCGGGCTCCTGCCCGCCGAAATCATTGGAGGGGACGCCCAGGATCATCAGGCCCCGGCTGTGAAACTCCGTCCAAAGCTCCTGCAACCCGGCATATTGCGGGGTGTAGCCGCACAACGACGCCGTGTTGACCACCAGAAGCGGCCGGCCGGCATGATCGGCGAGCCGGATATCGCCGCCCGCGAGCGCTGGAAACGAAAAGGCATAGGCCGTGATCCGGCTGACCGCGGCCTGCGCCAGGGCGCTTGATGTCGAGGCCGGGGCTGCGATCGCGGCGAGCGCGGCCGTGAGGATGGTCCTGCGGTCGATCATGGTCACACCTCCCGGGGCCGTTCTCCCGCAGATTTTGCCTCGGGCGACGATAGCGCAACCCACGAGCGGCCGCATTCAACACCCCGTTATGGCCGGGCCGGGCACCAGGGCAGCGGCAGCAGCGGCAGGTATTGCCGGTTCCATTCGCAGATCGATTGCGGGCCGCTGCGCTTGGTGGCGTATTTGACTGCCTCGGCCTGGCCGACGGCGATATGGAGTACGAACAGCGTCGCGCCGACGGGATAGGCCCATTTGTGAAAGCGCAAATCGCTCAGCGGCTCCAGCAGAACAGCGAAGGCGAGGATAATCAGCGGATCGGTGAAGATGAAATATTCGGATTTCAATCCACGGCGCACGGTCAGCGTGTCGATTCCGATCGCTGCCAGCAGCAGCATCAGGGCCTGGACCGCGGCCAGCTTTTCGTCGCGCCGCCACGCATAGATGATGAGCGGGACGATCAACCATGGCAGAAACATCGCCGGCCGCGGGGACGGATGCAGCACGAACGTATAGCGCGCCAGCACCGATCCGATGCCATCGAGCAGCGACAGGATTCCCCATGGGCCGGAGGCAATCGCGGCGCTGGTTGTGCTTGCATCGGCAAACGACAGCATTTTCTCCAGCGGATTGACGACGGCGATGACATTGCTGGTGTTGTATTCCAGGTTTAGCGCGAGCAGGGCAATCGATGCGCCGGCGGCCATGGTGAACATCGACGCCAGCGTTTCGGCGGCGCTGACGCGCCAGATCCTGGCATAAGCGACCATGCAGCCGCCGGTCAGGACCAGCAGCGCGGCCTGATAGATGCCGAAGCGGCCGAGCAGCAAGGGGCGGAACTGGGCGGCATCCAGCAAGGCGCGGTCAAACCCGGTGGCGATGATCGGCCACGCCGTCGCCACAGCGGCAATGGCGGCGCCGGCCGCGGCGGCCATTGCCAGCCAGCGCCATGGCGAATGGCGCCAGAACGCCACGCTGGTGCCGGTGGCGCTGCCGAACGGCAGGATCACGATGGGCAGCGCGCCGATCAGCAGGATCGCCTGCACCTTGTTCTCGAGGCCGAGCACGCATAGTGCGGCGGCTGCCGCCACCGCCAGCGGACGGGCGAGGCTGGCGCGGCGGCCGACCACGATCAGGATCAGAGCCGCGAAAATGACAGGGCAGGCCGCCACCATCTCGCTGCGCAAGATACGCGAATGCACGGCGACGCCGCCGGAAAATGCGAAGGCGAAGATCGCCATCATCGCGATCCGCCAGTCGCGCACCACGTGGCGGACCAGGCCGGCGAAAACCAGCACGCAGCCGGTCGCGGTCAACAGGACCAGCACGCGTCCGGCGCGGACCGCGCTGGTCATCGCCGCGTCGAAGCCGGCTGCATCCGATGCCGCTGGAATGGCGGACAGCGTCCAGGCGTCGAGCAGGCCGAGCCCGTGCAGCAGCCTGAACCAGTATTGCACCGACAGAATGCTGATATAGGCGGTGTGATCGAAGAACCGCTGCGGCTTGCCGTCGTTGAGGACAAGCGCGTTGTAGACCACCATGAAATCCATGTCGGCATTGCGCCAGTAGACCAGCGCATAGCCGAGCAGAAAAAACGACGCCGCCATACCGGCGACGACGGCCGCCAATCCCCATCGCCAGCCGAGGAAATTGAGCCGGTCAAAGGCGTCAGCCGAAACGATCGGCGGCGCGGTTGTGCGGGCCGGGGTGGGAAGCTCGTTCATGCCTCCAGTCTCTTAGCTCAGCCGCGACCGCGAAGCGATGGCGCCGAACGGCGGGATCGCCCGAGATCGCCTTACCGCAGCGAAACGATGAAATCGGTGCCTTCGCCGGTTTCGCCGCCCTGGTTGATGCCCTGGTCGGACACCACGATCGAGCCACCGGTGCTGAGCGCCTCGGCGATGCGCGCCGTGGCTTCCGGCGGAATCGTGATGCGGTCCAGCGCCTCGGCCGGGCTGTTCGGCGCCGGCAACGGCTGCTTCACTTCGGCCGGCACGACGCCTGCGATCCTGCGCCGCCGCGACGCACGTTCTTCGTCCTCATTCTTCTGCGCGTTGCGCGCCGCGACCGGCAGCGAAACCACCGACCAGCGCAGCGCATTGGCGTCGTCCTTGTCGACCTCCGCCGTGAACACATGCGTGCCAAGCAGGCGGTCGCTCGGGGCGATGGTCACGGGTACATCGAACAGCGGTTTGAAATTCTCGCGCACGTAGAGCTTGCCGTCCTTGCGGCTGATCAGCACCGCGATCCGGCCGGCCGGCTTCGGCGGTTCGGGTTTGGCGACCACGGGCTTCTCGGCGTTCGGCAGGCGGGTTTGGTCTTTCTTCACATCCGAAGCGGCATCGGTTGTCGCGGTGACACTGTCGTCGGGCCTGGTGTCGGGCTTTTCGGTCGTCTTGATTGCGTCTGGCGTGGCCGCCTCTGGCGCGGCTTCATCGGCTTTCGCCTCGACCTTCGTAACCTCGGGCTTTGCGCTTTCGGTTGCCTCGGACTTTACAGTTTCGCCGGTGGCCTGCGCTGATGCAGAGGGGGCATCCGACTTCGCTTCAGTGTCGGCAGCTTTGGTTTCAGCGCTCGCTGTTTCCGTCGGTTTGGTCTCGGTGGGCTGGGCGTCGGATGAAGCGATCTGATCCGGCCTGGACGCGGCCGGCTCAGCATCGGTCGCTGCGGCTTCGGATTTTGCTTCAGCTCTCTCGGGCTGTGGCGGGTTGGCCGCGGATGGCGAAGCATCGGACATCGTGACCGAAGCGTTGGTGGCGCCGCTGGCGTCCGCGGTGCGGGTACCGGCGCCGTGGCCGACTGACGACCGGAGTTCGAGGCTCGCCTCTGCAACCGTGGCCTTGACCGTGGTACCGGCATCCGCCGCCTTGTCGGCCTTTGGGGCCGGCGGCGCATCCGGATTCGGCTCGAGCGCAGCAGACGGCGGCTGCGGGACGATCTTCTGGGCGGCGAGCAGGGGATGCGCAAACCTGGCCGGGGTGATTTCGCCTGGCGTGACGACGACCCGCGCGCCCATCTTGGTCCAGTTCCATATCCGGGCGGCGAACGCCATCGGCATGCGGATGCAGCCGTGCGATGCCGGGTAGCCCGGCAGCACGCCGGCATGCATCGCGATGCCCGACCAGGTGATCCGCTGCATGAACGGCATCGGCGCGCCGCTATAGATGTTGGAATGGTGCAGCTTGTGCTTTTGAATGATGCTGAAGACGCCCATCGGCGTCGGATGGCCCTTCATGCCCGTGGAGATCGGCGTTTCCGCGAAAAATCCGTTGGCGTCGTAGACCTTCAGGGTTTGCCGCTCGATCGAGATCGCGATGATCACAGCACCTTGCGGTTTGACGGAATCCTTTGGCGCCTCGACCTTCTTGGCCTGTCGAGGACGAGCCCGTTGCGGCCGCGGTTGCGGCGGCGCCTGCCGGCTTTGGAAAAAGCCCGACTCGTAATCCGAGTAATACCGGGCAGCCTCGACAGGGGAAGCCAGGCAGATGGCTCCAGCCGCCGTCAAAACCCCAATCTGCCAAAACCGTTTGGTCGCAAAATCAGCCAAAAAAATCCGGTTCCCGTCCACGCGTAATATCCTCGAATCCAGCCTTTGAATGCTTAGTTGTCGCAGAGGCGCAACACGTTCACCAGCACAGGCCCGGTGAAGCCCGCGAGTTTGCCGGCAAGCGTAGCAAAAAAGCCTCACATTCGGTTAAACGCGCCGCGGTCGTCAGTTACCGCCAAACCTTACCGAGCAGCGTCAGCACACCTACATGGGTGAAAACCGCCACGGAGATATCCATGACATTCCAAGCCTTCAGGCCGTACGACGTCAAATGGGGGCTTTGGGCCTTGCTGGCACTTCTATGCGTGTCGTTGTGGCCCGCCGTGCCGGCCCACGCTGCCGACGAACCGGACCTGATCTTCCGCCGCTCGACCGTGTTCAAGTGGCTCAGCCCCAACGACAAGTTGGCGACCTATGGCCTCGACGACCCCGAAGTCGAGGGCGTGGCCTGCCATTTCACCGTACCGGAGAGGGGCGGCTACAAGGGCTGGCTCGGGCTGGCCGAGGAAGTCTCTGATATTTCATTGGCATGCCGCCAGATTGGCCCAATTCGCTTCAAGGCCAAATCGGAGCAGGGCGAGGATATGTTCCGGCAGCGGCGCTCGCTGTTCTTCAAGAAGATGCAGATCGTCCGCGGTTGCGACGCCAAGCGCAACGTGCTGGTCTATATGGTGTATTCGGACAGGCTGATCGAAGGCTCGCCGAAGAACTCAACCTCATCGGTGCCGATCATGCCGTGGGGAGCCGCCGACGCGGTGGTTCAGAGGTGCGGCGAGTTCATTCACTGAGCGGAGCCGGATCCGCTTCTACGGCTTGGCAGGGCCAGGGCGCGCACCAGGCCGCACCCATGGCGCGGAGCCGGCCTTGGGGTCGCGGCATCCTATCAGCTGGACGAGTTTCTGTGGCGTCGAGATGTTGCCGCTGTCGCCGCATTGCTGTGACATCGCGCCGCAATTTACCGAACGTTTCAGACTGGCGGTATTGGGAGCTTGGATCCGCCGTTCGGAGGTACCGTCAGTCCGGGCCAGGCGTTCGATCATCGGCCGGCCGGGGTTGCGCGTCGGGGTTTTGTTGCCAACATCGATGTTGCCCACGACTCTATCCTTTGCCTAATGTCAGGTCACAACGCGCAACCACTGCGAAAGGTTGCATGTCGCTGCCGTGAGTCGGCCGCCGCGAGACTTCGGTTCAAGGGTGCCGCGCCGCCCAAGGCCTTCTCCACCAGAGAAAGATTAAAATCCCGCCCGGGGATTCGAACCCCATCGTTTTTGTCGACGTCTGACGTTGAGAGATCCCTGGTGGAGAAAGTCCGATGCGAGCCCTCAGCTATATGATCGTCCTCGTGCTGGTCCTGACCGGGCCCTCGCTGGCGGGCTCGGCCGATCGCGACGTGCCGGGGGTCGGCACCTTCGTTTATTGCGGAGCGCCGATCATGACCCCGGCGCCCGAACTGATGGCCGAACTCAGCCAGTGAACGAGTGACCCAGCGGACAACGGGGCAGGGGAGCCATCAGGGCTCTCGCGTAGGCCTGCTCTGCCAACCCCATCGACTGAATTAATTGAAGTTTTCCGACAATTGTTTCGTCGCATGACCGGCGACGAAACAATTCTCCCGGGTGACGAAACCATTTCCCGCTTTTGGCGCAGACATCCGGAAACAACGAAAAGTTATCTGTTTCCCAACGACGACGGCGCAGCGCCGGCAGGCCAAAAGCGGAGACAGCCAAATGCGGACCCTCAGTTTCATCCTTGCCTTCGCCTTCGTGCTCGCGGGCCCCTCGATGGCCGGTTCGTCTGAAAATGCCATTCCGGGTGTCGGCACTTTCGCCTATAACGGCCCGCCGATCGCTTCTCCTGCCCAGGCCATCGTCATTGCAGCCCGCTGAGGCGCTGCCGAGCCAGACAAAGAAAGTTGCCGGTAAGGCCATCATGCTTCTTCGTATCAGTTCAGTCGCGATCGTCGCTTCCGCCCTTCTCGCCGGTGCGGCGCAGGCCCAGGTACAAGCACCTCAGGTAGCGCAGCTCCAGGCGCCGCAGCTTCAAGCACCGCAGCCTCACGTTTCGCAGCCTCAATTTCAGCGGGTCCGCTCGCTGTTGAAGATGCCCGATCCGCGCGGTGAGTTCGTGCGGCTGTGTGCTCCCCATATGGTGGGCCGCTGGGCGCATCCGGAATCGGTATGCAGCTGCCTGCACGACTACGCCGCCGCGACCGTCGAAGACATTGACCTTCGCGAAGCGCTGCTGCGCGGTATCAGCGAGACCGGCGTGCCGACCATCGAGACCGAATGGGTGCCACCGTCGAAACAATCCCAGATCGGCGCAACCTTCACCAAGATTGCGAAGCCGACACTGCAATGCATGTTCGAGCCCGTGGAACTGGCAGCCGCAAGCCCCCAGAAATAGCAAGCGTTCCGAAATAGCGTGTCAACGCCCGCCGATTGTTCGGCCGCCGCGCGCTCGACACCGCGGCAACTCCTGATCTAACCGTTGCGGATGGCGATTGCAGCTACGGCGCATCCTGATGCGTTGCCTGGCGCTGGTGGCGATCACACGGAGGAATTCCCATGCGAGTCCTGGTCGTCGTTCTCTTGAGCATGTTGACGTTGGCAGTATCCCCGGCCGCCGCTGACGATGCGGCGAAGCTGGCGGCCAACGAGAAAACGGTGCTGGAATTCTACGAGGCGGGGCTCAACCGCAAGGATTTCGACGCCGCCGCTAAATTCTTCGGATCGCGCTACGTCCAGCACAATCCGACGGCGCCCGACGGGATCGAGGGTTTCAAGGCATTCCTGAATTTCCTGCGTGAAAAATTTCCCGACTCCCGCAGCGAGATCAAGCGGAGCTTCGCCGAGGGAGATTATGTCATCCTGCACGTCCATAGCGTGCGCGAGAAGGGAACCCGTGGCCGCGCCATCGTCGATATCTTCAAGCTCGAGGACGGCAAGATCGTCGAGCACTGGGACGTCGTGCAGGATGTTCCGGAAAAGGCCGCCAACAGCAACGGCATGTTCTAGCGAGGCGTTTCCGAAGTTGGAATCTCATAGGCATCCCGTTCGGACCTCATCCTGAGGAGCATCGCGCAAGCGATGCGTCTCGAAGGATGGCCGCAGGCGATGGCCGTGCAAGCCGCCATCCTTCGAGACGCCCGGCTTCGCCGTGCTCCTCAGGATGAGGTCCGGAGTGGTTGAACCGATAAGAAATAACGGCGCCAACTATCGCTTCTTCGTGCCCAGCCGCGGAATGCATTTTCGCACCGCGACGATTCCGGTTGCCGTCATCTGGGAGCCGGATACTTCCTTGATCTGGCCGGCGGGGCAGGAGCCGTCATCGACCAGGATGCGCTGGCCCAGCCGCAGATTGACGATGTCCCGCTCGCGCGCCACTTGCTCCGCCATCGCTGTCGGCGTGAGCGCGCACAGCGCCAAACAAGCGGCCAATCCAGTCCAGCAACACCTGACGTGCGAGAGTTTCATGCCGCGCTAATTCCGTCTCACTTGGTCTGGATCTTCAGTCCGCCCGGGCCGACATTGATCTGCACGCCCTCCGGCTCCTTCTTGGCCTGGTAGAGGCTGTAACCGAGCACACCTACCGCGACGATCAGCGCGCCGATGATCAGGAACATGAGGTTGCGGTTGCCGGACATCCGGGATCTCCATGGGAGCGCATATCAGTGCACTCTATTGATGCAGTTACGATTCTGAAAGCGATCAAAAACGTCAGCACATCGGGACAAAGTATGGTTTGATCGCCCCGGTTCCACCGAAGCGCTCCTCCAGGGAATGGCAATGCAATCCAATACAAGCGATACCAAGCAACGAATCCTCGACGCCGTCGATGCCGGTTTTGACGCGCAGCTGGCGACCACCAGGGACTTTGTCGCGATTCCCTCCACCCGCGGCGCGGAAGGGCCGTGCCAGGACATGATCGGCGATCTGCTGCGCCAGCGCGGCTATGAGGTCGACGACTGGCATATCGACGTCGACGACCTGAAGGATTTGCGCGGCTTCGGTCCGATCGAGCATGATTTTTCCAGGGCGCGCACCGTGGTCGGAACTTACCGTCCCCAGAGCAACGCCGGAAAGTCACTGATCCTGCAGGGGCATTGCGACGTGGTGCCGACCGGCCCGCTCGACATGTGGGACACGCCGCCGTTTTCGCCTGTCGTGAGGGACGGCAGGATGTATGGCCGCGGCGCCTGCGACATGAAGTCCGGCACCATCGGCGCGCTCTACGCGCTCGACGCCATCAAGGCCGCCGGGCTGAAGCCGACCGCGCGGATTCACTTTCAGTCCGTGATCGAGGAAGAGAGCACCGGCGTTGGCGCGCTCTCCACCTTGCAGCGTGGCTATCGCGCCGATGCCTGTTTCATTCCCGAGCCGACCTCAGGCCGGATGGTGCGCTCGCAGGTCGGCGTGATCTGGTTTCGCCTGCGGGTGCGCGGCGTTCCGGTGCATGTCGCCGAGGCGGGCTCCGGCTCCAACGCCATCACCGCAGCCTATCATCTGATCCACGCGCTGGAAAAGCTCGAGGTCGAATGGAACGAGCGCGCCAAGGCCGATCATCATTTCAAGGCGGTGACGCATCCGATCAACTTCAACCCCGGCATCATCAAGGGCGGCGACTGGGCCTCCAGCGTGCCCGCTTGGTGCGACGTCGATTGCCGGATCGCGATCCTGCCGGGCTGGTCGGTGGCCGATTGCCAGAACGAGATTCTGGCCTGCGTCTCGGCGGCGGCGCGCGATCATCGCTTCCTCTCCAACAACCCGCCCAGTGTGGAATGGTCCGGCTTCCTGTCGGAAGGCTATGAGCTGAAGGAATCCGCCGAAGCGGAAGCCGCCTTCGGCAAGGCGTTCACGGCGGTCTATGGCGGCGCGGTGCAGGATCTCGTGTTCACCGCGCTCACCGACACGCGGTTCTACGGGCTGAACTACAACATCCCGAGCCTGTGCTTCGGAGCGAGTGGCGCTGCGATGCACGGCTTCAACGAATATGTCGACCTCGACTCCTTGAGGAAATCAACCAAGGCCACCGCGCTGTTCATCGCGGAATGGTGCGGGGTGGAGAAGGTCTGACATTCGTGTCCCGGTCGCGCTGTTCCGCAGAACCGGCACCCGGTGGCCCACGAGGATGGACCCTGGATCAGCAGCGCACCGGACGATGCTTCGCATCGCCGGGAGAGCGCTGCGCAGCGTCCGGGGAACGGCCGGTGCGCAGGATGGCTGGAATGAAGCGGTACCCCTCATGTTTCGCGCGAGCGGGGCGGGTCATCATACGATCAGGTCGACGATGAGAAGCAGCACACTGGAAACGAAGCCTGCAAACGGTACCCAACGCGGACAAATGAAGATTCCCGGCGGCGGGGCTTCATTCCTGCTTTTGATCCGGATCAGCGCGAGGTTCACGATCGAGAAAATCACGAGCGTGAACCCCGCCGTCAGGTCGGCGAGGCCTGCGAGCGGAACGGCCAGCGCAAGCATGAGAATGGCTGCAACGCCGATCGCCGTCGCCAGAAGAGGTGTGTGCGTCACCGGGTTCAGCCGTGTAAGGGCCTTCGGAAGGTTGCCCTGATCGGCCAGGCCATAGATCACCCGGGCAATCATGATCATATGGACGATGATGCCGTTCAGCGTCGCCACGATGGCGATGGCGCCCATGGTGACGAGCGGCAGGCCCGTGAGGCGCTCGAAGACCAGCGCAAGCGGCGCCGGGGAGCGGGCGAGCTCTTGCGGAGGCACCGCCGTCACCGCGATCCACACAACCACTCCGTAAATGAACGCGGTGATGCCCAGCGTCAGGAACAGTGCGCGCGGCAGGGTGCGGCTCGGTTCCTTCATTTCTTCCGCAACGTTGACGAGATGCTCGAAACCGAGGAAGGCAAACACCGCTATGAGCGACGTTCCGGCTATTCCGATCCAGGCCGTGGTATCGCCAGCGGAAGGCCAAATCTCCGGAAGGCGGCTGAAGACATCGGTCCCGTGACCCAGGCCGGCAACGATGATCAGCGCGAGGCCGCCCACTTCGATGAGCGTCATGATCCCGGCGAATGTGACCGATTGAACCGTAGCGAGACATGCCACGATCCCCATGGCAAGAACGACCCCGGAAATGATCCACGGCGCGGGGATGGGCAGAAAAACCGCAACATAACCCGCGCTGCCGACGCTGATCGTCGCGGCAGAGATGATTGCCGTCGTGACCACGAGAAGTCCGACGCCGAGGCTGAGCCAATCGAGCCGGAACGCGGCATGCACATAAGCCGCCTCGCTGGCGCTCACGGGCATGCGCGTTCCCAACTCGGCAAACGATGCCGCGCTGAAGGCCATGACGAGCGCCGCACCCACGAAGGCAAGCGGCGCGTGCATGCCGCTGCGGCCCGCGGCGAGGCCGACAAGGACGTAGATGCCGGCCCCGATGGTGACGCCGAGACCATAGAGCACCGCGTGCGTCAGCGTGAGCGAGCGAACGAGGCGCGCCGACGCATTCGGCGTAGCTACAGGCTGGACAGACATCTACGTTCTCCTCGGTCGGTCCAGCCGGGCAGCTGATGGAAGATGGCAGCTGCGACGCTCGTCTTTCCACTACATTCTCAAGCGCGAGCGTATTTGATTCGCGTCAGGGAACTCATCCTCATGAGCCAACTCACGGAAGGGCCAAAGGCACGCGGGACGCTGCTGGCAACCATCGTCGAGGCTGCTACGGCACGGATGCCCAGCCTCATGCGACCCGTGCTCGGCTTCCGCCGCACCTACCTGCCGCTGCTGATGGTCTATTTTGCCTACGGCGCCCTCGGCATCATCGACGTGAGCCGCGACATGTGGATCAAGGAGCGTCTGGTTCTCACCCCGGCCGAGCTTGCCGGAATAGGAGTCTGGCTCAGTCTGCCGTGGACGGTGAAAATGGTGTTCGGCCAGCTGGTCGACAGCGTTCCGATCTTCGGCTCGCAGCGTCGCTCCTACATCCTGATCGGGGCCGCCTTTACCGCCTGCGGATTGTTCACGCTGGCCGGCGCGGCCGGCGGATGGATCGTGTTCGCCCGGACCGACAGCCTTTACATCCTCGGTGCGATGCTGATCGTGGTCGGTACCGTGATCCAGGACGTCGTTGCGGACGCGATGTCCACCGAGGTCGTCTCCCGCGTGGACCTGGCCGGGAACGCCCGTCCGGAGGACGAGATCCGAACCGAATTGGGCATGGTGCAGGTCCTGGGTCGCCTTGCGCTCGGTATCGGAATTCTTGCGGTGGCGGGACTCTCCGGATGGCTCGCCCAGTTCTTCGCCCGGGAAACGGTGTTCCTCTTCGGCCTCGTCATTCCCGGCATCTCGGCTTTGGGCGTTCTGCTGATCCGGCAGGAATCGAGCGAGCGACGGCCGCTCGACTGGCGCATCCTCGGCGGCGGCATCGCCTTTGGGCTCATCGTCCTTGCTGTCGCGCTCGGTGGTGTGCCATTCGGGCAGGAACTGGTCTTCGTGCTCTCGATGCTGGTCATTTGCACGATGTTGTTCTTCGTGACCCGCGAACTCGACGCGAAGACCAGGCGCGCCATTCTGTTCGCGAGCATCATCATCTTCGCGTTCCGCGCCACGCCATCCGTTGGAGACGGCTATTTCTGGTGGACGCTCGACGTGCTCAAGTTCGACGAGGCCTTCTATGGAAGCCTTCGCCAAACCTCGGCCGTCATCGCCATTGTCGCGATGTGGACGTTCAGCAAGCAATTGACGGAATATTCCGTGACCAAGGTGCTATTCTGGCTTGCCGTCGCCGGAGCAGTCCTGTCGCTGCCCAATATCAGCCTGTTCTACGGTCTTCATCACTGGACGGAGGAGACATTCGGGTTCGGCGCCCGGACGATCGCGGTCATTGACGCCGCCGCGGCCTCGCCCTTCGCGCAACTCAGCATGATCCCACTGCTCACGCTGATCGCGTTCTACGCGCCGGCGGGCCATCGTGCGACCTGGTTCGCTCTCATGGCCTCGTTGATGAATCTGGCGCTCGTCGCAGGTCAACTGCAGACGAAGTATCTGAACGAAGTTTTCGTCGTCCAGCGTGGGGAGTATTCGGATCTGGGTCCGTTGTTGATTATCGCGACCGTGCTTGGCTTCATCCTCCCGATTGGCGCGATCCTCTTGTTTGGCCGGCGCGCGTGATCAATCCGCCACGGAGCGGCGTGTTCACGAGCCTGGCAGCGCCGGCCACAGCGCCTTGACGATCGCATCAAGTCCATCGGTCAGCGCCGCCGGTCCCGGCTGCAAGATCAGCGGCGATTTTATTTCGACGATGCGGTCGTTACGCACGGCCGGAATTTCGCTCCAGCCCGGCCGCTGCCTGATCCTGTCGATAACGACCTTCTTTCCGCACCACGACGCCAGGATGACGTCCGGCGCCGCCGCGCGCACGACGTCCGGCAGGATGATGCGATCCTTCGCCGCCTGTTGAAACCGCAATTTCGGCAGCGCGTCTTCGCCGCCCGCGATCTCGATCAGTTCAGAGACCCAGCCGATGCCGCTGATCAGCGGATCGTCCCATTCCTCGAAATAGACGTTTGGTTTTTTCCCGGGCCGGGGAGTGGCTGCGATCGCGGCGAGACGTTGCTCGTAGCCTGCGGCGAGTTGATCGGCGCGCCCGGCCGCACCCACCAGCGCGCCGAGGGTGCGGATCATCGCGAGGATGCCGGCGATGTCGCGCTGGTTGAAGACGTGGATGGCGACGCCGGCGCGGACCAGGTCGGCGACGATGTCGGCCTGCAAATCCGAGAAAGCCAATACGAGGTCGGGCTCGAGCGCGAGGATTTTGGGAATGTCCGCCGAGATGAAGGCCGACACCCGCGGCTTCTCGCGCCGGACCCGCGGCGGCCGCACGGCGTAGCCGGAGACGCCGACGATGCGGTCCTGTTCGCCGAGCAGATACAGCGTCTCGACGGTCTCTTCGGTGAGGCAGACGATCCGGCGGGGAGGGAACTGTTGCATGGAGGGCGATATGCCGAATTGCCGGCGCGTTGTCACGGCCATTACCTTGGAGGTCATTGCCTGACTTACCTGGCTCATCCATGCTCGCAGGCAATGCTTGAAGAAAAATCGGGAGCACCCATGACGCCGCTTGAAAAACTGAACTCGATGAAGATGCCGTTCGCGGAATTGAAGGGCGTGGTCTTCACCGAAGCCGAAAAAGACCGCGTGGTGGCGCGGATGCTGGTGCGTCCCGATCTGTGCACGCTGCGTCACACCATTCACGGCGGCGCGGTGATGGCGTTGGCGGATTCGGTCGGGGCGGCGGCGACCGTGCTCAACCTGCCCGAGGATGCCAAAGGCACCACCACGATCGAGAGCAAGACCAATTTCATCGGCGGCGCCAAAGAAGGAATGGTTGTCGTTGCGACCGCGACGCCGGTCCATCGGGGCCGCCGCACCCAGGTCTGGCAGACCCGGCTGGAAACCGAGGACGGCAAGCTGGTCGCGGTGGTGACTCAGACGCAGCTGGTTCTATGAAACCTATTGAACAGCAGTTCATTCGTTAACGAATTACCACGTTTGTTAACGCCCCATTCGCGACATTCTGCCGATATTTCAGGCTGATAGCAGGCTTGAATTCCATGCTGCGATGCACAATATTGAGGGTCTAGGGATTCGACGCCTCCTCGAGGGCTATCCAAGAGGAGTTATGAAGTGAGACACGAAGACATTACGCGTTCGACCCCTGCCAGGGGCAGCGTCCGGACGTTGCGTCAGCAGGAAGAACTGCCGCTGCTGCGCGACCACCTGCTGCGGCTTGATCCGACAAGCCGCCATGACCGTTTCCACGGCTTCATGGATGACAGCTTCATCGAGCGCTATGCCGCCAAATGCGCCGAAGACGGTACCGTCATCATCGCCTACATCGAGGATGGCGTGGTGCGGGGCGCGGCGGAACTGCATCCGCCGGATCAATCGCCGGATTCGCTGCCCGAGATCGCCTTCAGCGTTGAAGCGCGGGTGCGCCGGCAGGGCGTCGGCAGCATCCTGTTCAAGAAGCTGATCGCGGAGGCGCGATCGCAGGGCTACCGCGCCTTGCGGATCACCACGGGCGCGCAGAATCAGGCGATGCGGGCGCTGGCCCACAAGTTCGGCGCGAATCTGACGTTCCGCCACGGCGAATCCACCGGGACGATCGACCTAAAGCCGCAAGCGCAGCCGCAATCCGCGAGGGCCGCAATGGCGACGCCGGTCGACGCCGCACGCGCCATGGCCAGCGTCAACCGCGCCTACTGGAAGATGCTGCTGCGGGTGTATGGCTGGGGCCGGGCGGCCTGATCGACCATCGAGCGCAAAAAACCCTTCGCCGATCTCCGATCTGCGAAGGGTTAATACTGGGTAATGATGTTCAGAGTAACGTCAGGTGCCGGTGCGCTTGTCGTTGCCGAATTTCCGGACGACGCGGCGCTCCACCACGATCGAGCGCTGCGCACCCTGTTCGCCGGCGATGACGCGAGTGATCGAACGTCCCAGCACCGGACGCGCCGCCTTCTTCACCTCGGCCTGAACGGCTTCGATCGGCAGCCCCATCAGCGATGCCGCGATCTCCGCCTGCGCGTCCAGATCGTCGGTGATGCCGACAGCGGCGAAAATCGCCTCTTCCAGCGTCGGCGGGTCGCGCCGCACGCGCCTCGTGCCGTATTTGGTGTTCCAGTCTTCACTCATGGGGGCCTCGCATATCGGTGCCAGATACCTAGGTGCCCTTATGTTGCATTGCAATATGAAATTGGCATGGCAAACCAGCCATGCGTTTACAATTTCTCCAGCCTGGCCTGCAGGTAACCACGATCATCGGTTGCCTCCCGCCGTTACGGGACTGAATCGGCCGCGCCGGAAAAATCCACCGGCTGCTGCGGCCAGCGTTTCAGCGCAGCGTGGCCGGCATCGGTCAGCACATAGATGCCGCGCTCGGCGCGATCGAACCAGCCATAGACGTTGTTCAGCAGGATTTTCGGCGCATCCGGGATGTCAGGCTTGAGGTCGCGCACCCGCCGCGGCCCCTTCGACAGCGCCGAGGCGCAGGCCAGCGCCTGCTGGCGATAGGCTGTCATGATCGGTGAGCGCGTACTGCCGCCGAGCGCCGGATCGCCCTTGCGTCGGCGGTGCTCGGCGACAAGCCGGGAGCGCTTCTTCGGATTGCGGCGCGGGCTGGTCTCGGGCGGCTTGACCAGGACCTCGACGTCGCCGGTAGCGGTGACCGCGAGCATGCCGAAGCCGAGCCGGCGGCACAGATTGCGGTAACGCGCGTCGCTCTCGCGGCCCTTGCCGCGCGCCGACATCCGGGCCGCAAGCCAGACCTCGTCGGCGGCGGCGGCGCGGTCGACCGCCTGCAGGACCAGCTCGAGATTGAAGGTAAGTTTCAATTCGCCGATCACCACGATCGGCGGTTCGTCGCCGTTCAGCGCCACCAGGTCGCAGCCGGCGATCTCGCCTTTCACCGTGAAGCCGAGGTTCTCGAGGAAGCGTTTGACGGGCAGATAGAGCGCGGTTTCCAAGGGGACTCCAGTGTGGGCAAGGGGACTCCAGCGTGGGCTTGCGGTGTCGCCCGCGCGACTCAATGGCGCCAGTTTAGCCTGAATTGCGTTCCGGGGATTTGATCAAAGGGCCGGGGAGCGGCTAGCATGGCGCCGGGACAAGGCAGTCAACGTCGGATGGCTGGCCCGCGAATCCAGGGGAGGCGCGGGTTGCGCTGCGTTTCGCCGAGGCCGGAGCGGCTATGCTGCAGGGACTCTACAAGGTCGAGATGAAGACCGTGCACGGCGCGCGCCGCGGCGTGCTCTATTGCTTTGACGGCAAGATGCTGGGCGGCAATTCAGCCTTCATTCGTCGGCACCTATCAGGAATCCGGCGGCGAGGTGACGGTCGAAATCTCGGCGATGCGCCACTACGACGATCCGAATTTCCAGCCGCTGTTCAAGACCGACACGATCACGCTCGCGCTGAAGGGCAGGCAGCAGGGCGAGCGGCATTTGTCGCGCGGGCGGGTGCAACTCTTGATCACGCCGCAGCGCTGGTTCGCGCGGTTGTTCGAAGCGCGGGGCGTGCAGCTTGCCGAAATGTCGCCGGATGTCTTGATCGCTTCGTCGTTCTTGCCGGGCAAGCCGCCGCGCGATCCGGCCGACCGGATTATTGCAGCTACCGCGCGCGACCTTGGCGCAACGCTGATCACCCGCGATCGAGTGTTACTCGACTATGGCCGGCAGGGCCATCTCAGCGTCGTGGAATGCTAAACCCGCCCGCTTACCGGGAGCAACGCGCCGGTGACGGCGCTGGCGGCGTCGCTGACGAGAAACAGGATCACGTCGGCGAGTTCCTGCGGCGTCACCCATTTGGTGAAATCCGCTTTCGGCATGCTGGCGCGATTGGCCGATGTGTCGATGATTGACGGCAGCACGGCGTTGACCGTGATCTTGCCTTTCCACTCGGCGGCGAGCGCCTCGGTGAGGCGATGCACGCCGGCCTTGGACGCGGCATAGGCGCCCATGCCGGCGCCGGCCTGCAGCGCGCCGATCGCGCCGATATTGACGATCCGCGCCGAAGCCGAGGCAACCAAATGCGGGATCGCGGCGCGCGACGCATTCAGCGCGGTAAGTACGTTGAGCGCATACATGTGTTGCCAGGTCCGGGGATCGCCCTCGGCGACCGCCTCGAACGCAAATCCGCCGGCGATATTGATCAGCGCATCGAGCTTGCCGAAATGCGCCACGACGGCGTCGATAGCCTTGCCGGTCTCGGTGGCATCGGACAGATCGACGCCGCCGAGTTCGATCCGGTTGGCCGTCGCCGAAAGCTGCGATGCCGCGTGGTCGAGGCCCGCCACCCGCGCGCCACGCGCAAGGGCTGCTTCCGCAACCACGCTGCCGAGCGCACCCGAGGCGCCGGTCACGATAACGACTTTTCCGTCCATGGAGGGTCTCCGGTGAGGGGCAGGCTGGATTCACACTATATTCGGGCGAACTCGCTTGACAGTACTCTCGTGATTTCGAGCTGGCGCCCAGGCGCAGTCTGCGTGCCACGGTCTTGCCCCGTAGTGTTACGGTGGCCGATCGGTAAAATTTGTCGGAGTTCTGTAAGCGGACCGCAGAAATATCGCGCTAGCTTTCGCTGGTCCAATCACTGGGCAGGGGCCTTCACGATGGGAAATCTACCCGACCACGGTTTACCGCTTGTTCAGCTTAAGGAGCAACGGCGGGATCTGATTGTCGCGCTGCAAAATCGCAACGGCCCGATCAACAGCTGGGAGTTGATGCAGATCGCAGCGGTTCAGCAAGCTATCTCGGCCTTCGAGGACGTTATCGCCGACCTCGACGCCGAAGCGGAAATGGAAGCCGCCGCCTAGCTGAAAAGCCCGTGAAGATGCCGGACCGGCATTCGACGGCCATATCGCGCGTCATGATTCGAGGTAGCGCGCCTTGAGTTCAGCGCGCTCCGCCGCGCCGAGGCGCAATCCCTCGCTGAAATAATTTTCGAGCGTGCCGTAGTCGGCGCCGATCGCCTCGAAGGCGGCGGCAAGGAAGGAAGCTTCCACCGAGGCCAGCACCTGCTTGACCTCCTCGGGGAGGTCGTTGCTGCTGGCGGAGGGGTCGCGCCGGTAGAAGCGGTTGGTGAGCAGGTAATCCTCCGATATCAGGTCGTCAGGCACATCAAGCGCATGCAGGATCAGCGCGCAGGCGAACCCGGTGCGATCCTTGCCGGCGGTGCAGTGAATCACCAGCGGCGCGTGGTCCCCGACCAGATGGGTGAACAGCGCGCGAAAGGCCGGTGTGTTCTGACGCACATAGTTGCGATAGGAATCGCGCATCACCTCCAGGGCGTCGGTCGTTGACAACGGCACGCCGGTAGCGAGCCGCGCGCGCAGTGCTGCGACGACGGTCGGCTCGACCGGCAGCGAATGGACAGCGATCTCCTCAACCCCGCAGATCGCGGCAGCGCGCTCCTCGGTGCCGCGGAAATCGAAGGCGCGCCTGACGCCGAGGCCGCGCAGCACCTCGATATCGGCTTCGGTGAGGTGGCCGAGATGGTTGGAGCGGAAAATCTGCCGCCAGCGGACGGCGCGGCCGTCGCGGGCGGTATAGCCGCCGAGGTCGCGGAAATTGCTGGCGCCGGCGAGGTTGAGGTGACGGGCGGGGGAATCTGACATCAGTTCAGCTTAGGCCATCCGGTGCGTCGGGGAAAAGGCGGAACAGGCGTATCGCCTGACGGAATGGGTCCGGTCTATACTTGGGGCTTACGGGGGGCAGGATGAATCGACGCAAGAGCATTGTTATCGGTGCGGCACTGTGGGTTGTCGGGGCCGGCGCATCGCCCACGTTCGCACAGACGACCTGGCGGAACTATAGCTGCGGCGACGGCTCCCAGTTCATCGTTGGATTTTTCCAGTACGACAAGCGCGCGCATATGCAGATCGACGGCAAGGCAGTGACGCTGGACAAGCGCCTGTGGCTGTCGGGCTCGCGCTATTCCGGCCGTGGCGTGACATTGACGATCAACAAGGCCGGGACCAGGCTCAAGCACGGCAAACGGCCGGTGACGGCGTGCGAGACCAATTGAAAAAGGGCCGAAACGTTTTCGTTTCGACCCTTGTTCCGCTCCTTGGATCGCACCAGCCATCGCCGGTACGTCAGCATCGTGTCTGCACCGGGCATCAGCGCTCACGCACCGGCTTGGTGTCCTGGATCGCTGCGTCATGGTACCAGGCGCCGCCGACGGCAACCTCGCTGGCGCGCGACGAAGCAAGGTCGGTGACGGCGTCGGCATTTTCATAACGACGTCCCCCGAGTGCCGAGCGGCCCCCGGCAGGGAACTGGTAGATCTTGGCGGACCCGTGATTTAAACTCGTATTCATCTCAGTCTCTCCTGATGCGCGGCGCGCGGGGGATAATGCTGCGCCCGACTCGTTCTCGGATGGTTACTGATCCCGATATCGTTGGTGCCCTCGGCAAGTGCAACATGATCAAAACAAAATCACTTCCTGTATAGATTCTGGGCATTCCGGATTTTGCTTGCAGGGAAGCAGGCTCTGGCTGACCAACGCTTAAGCCCTCGGCATGGTTGCGGGACGCCGCAGGTGTGGAGAGAAAATGCTCCGGACGGCTGGCGCGGATTTAATCCGAGCAAGGGGCGGACGGCCGAATGCTGAGTTTTCAGGCGTTTTGCAGGCCGCAGTCGGTCCCTCCTGGCCTTGGCCGGCGCCTCAAACCGCGCGGCTTTGCCGCACCCGATTTCCCAAATTTTTTGCCGGTGAGGGGGCGGATTCCTTCACTCCGATCCCTGCCGCATTGCAGCGACTGGCACTTTAATTGCTTGGTAAGGAGTGGCCGATGGGGGCCGGGTACGTGTGTGGTGGCCAATAGGGTCTCGGTTTCCGCACGCATCATCAACATGAGAGAGCTCAATGACAAAGTACAAGCTCGAGTATATCTGGCTCGACGGATATGCGCCGACGCCAAATCTGCGCGGCAAAACCCAAATCAAGGAATTCGATTCGTTCCCGACGCTGGAGCAATTGCCGCTGTGGGGTTTCGATGGAAGCTCGACCATGCAGGCCGAGGGCCATAGTTCGGATTGCGTGCTCAAGCCGGTCGCCATCTATCCGGACGCTGCGCGTACCAACGGCGCGCTGGTGATGTGCGAAGTCATGATGCCCGACGGCAAGACCCCCCATGCCACCAACAAGCGCGCCACCATTCTCGACGACGAGGGCGCCTGGTTCGGTTTCGAGCAGGAGTATTTCTTCTACAAGAACGGCCGCCCGCTCGGTTTTCCCAATGACGGCTATCCCGCGCCGCAGGGACCGTACTACACCGGCGTCGGCTACTCGAATGTCGGTTCGGTCGCCCGCGAGATCGTCGAGAAGCATCTCGATCTCTGCCTCGCCGCCGGCATCAATCACGAAGGCATCAACGCCGAAGTCGCGAAGGGCCAGTGGGAATTCCAGATCTTCGGCAAGGGCTCCCGGAAGGCCGCCGACGAAATGTGGATCGCCCGCTATCTGATGCAGCGGCTGACCGAGAGCTACGGCATCGACATTGAATACCACTGCAAGCCGCTCGGCGACACCGACTGGAATGGTTCCGGCATGCACGCCAACTTCTCCACCACCTATCTGCGCGAAGTCGGCGGCAAGGACTATTTCGAGAAACTGATGGAAGCCTTCAAGTCCAACCGCGCCGATCACATCGCGGTCTACGGCCCGGACAACCACCTGCGCCTGACCGGAAAGCACGAGACGGCCTCGATCGACACCTTCAGCTGGGGCATCGCCGACCGCGGCGCCTCGATCCGCGTGCCGCATTCTTTCGCCAATAACGGCTGGAAGGGTTACCTGGAAGATCGCCGCCCGAACTCGCAAGGCGACCCCTACCAGATCGCTTCGCAGATCCTGAAGACGATCGCTTCGGTTCCCACCGCCAAGGCGGCCGCCGCCTGAGCTTTGCTTTTTCGGCCCGGACCCGGGGGGCGTCCGGGCCGCAATCTGATCCGCCAAGGCGCAAACGCTTTGGCGGATCTTTGCGTTTGAGCACCTGCCGTTCAAACCCGTTTCCTCGCCGCGCGAACCGCGTTAGATAGCTGGATTGCATCGCAGTGGTTGGGGGACGCGGGTTTTTGCTGGAGGGGTTTTACAAGGTCAGGTTCCAGGTCGATGACGCGGTCGGCCGCAGCGTGATGTACGCCCGCGGCGGCAGCATGCTCGGCGGCAATTCGGCGTTCGCACATTATGGCAGCTATCGCGAGGCCGACGGCGTCGTCATCTCCGAGATCACCAGCCACCGCCACAACGACGATCCCAACTACCAGTCGCTGCTGGGCTCCGACATCGCCACGATCGACGTTCGCGGCAGGGCGATCGGCGATATCTATCATTTCGAGGGCGGCTCGCCGCAAATGCCTGGTGCGGTGTTCCGTTCGGTGATGACTCCGATCGCCGATGAGATCGCGTCGCCCATCGATGCGGTCGGCGAGGGCGGCATCGTCAACGGGCTCTATTCCGTTCACATCAGGATGCTCGACGGCGTCGATGGCGGCCTCACCGGGGTGATGCTGCTGCATGATGGCCGCATCCTCGGCGGCGATGCGTTCTTCTACTATCTCGGCACCTATACGTCGGCGAACGGCCGCTGGAGAGGCGAGATCCTCAATCAGGAGCACACGCCGGCCAAAAGCGAGCATCCGATCTTCGGCGGCCATGAGGTCGGCATCGGCTTTGCCGGCACCTGTGACATCAGCGGTGCTCTGCTGGAAGCGACCGCGCTGGCGGGCAAGCGCAGCCTTCGCCTGACCGCGGTGCTCAAGCTGATGCGGCCGGCATAGGCCGATGACAAAACCGGTTCGGATTCTTTCGACGCTGGCCCTGAAGGGCGCGGTGGGCAACCTTGCCGCCCGGTTCGAAGCGGAAAGCGGCGTGCGCATCGATCCCGATTTCGCGCCGACGCTGGCGCTGCTGGAACGCCTGCGCGGCGGCGAGGGGGCCGACGTCGTGATCCTGACCAAGGAAGCGCTCGACGATCTCGCCGTCTGCGGAACGGTGGTCGCGGCGAGCTGCGCCGATCTGGCGCGCTCCTATGTCGGCATCGCGGTAAAGGCCGGCGCCGGGCATCCCGATATCGCGACGGAAGCCGCACTTCGGGCGACGTTGCTCGGCGCGCGGTCGGTAGCCTATTCGCGCCTCGGCGCCAGCGGCATCTTGTTCACGCAACTGATCGATCGACTGGGGATCGCCGCCGAAATCAACGCTCGCGCGAAAATCATTCCGCAAGGTTTTACCGCCGAATTGCTGGTGTCCGGCCAGGCGGACCTCGCGGTGCAGCAGATCAGCGAATTGAAGCTGGTCGGTGGTGTCGAGGTCGTCGGGCCGATCCCGCGCGAGCTGCAGAGCCCGGCGGTATTTTCCGCCGGTCGCCTTGCGGCGTCGAACAATGTGGCGTCATCCGACCGGCTCCTCACGTTTCTGGCCTCGCCCGAGGCGGTACCGGCGCTGCGGGAGTCCGGGCTGGAGCCTTTCAGTCCTTGATCAGGACGACGCCGGCGATCAGCAACGCCGCGCCGGCGAGGCGCGACAGGCTGACCGGATGCGACGCCAATCCGAACCCGCCGAAATGGTCCAGCATGATCGCGGCCGCCATCTGGCCCGCAACCACCAGCGCGATCAGGGTGGCCGCGCCGAGCGAGGGCAGCAACAGGATCATCAGCAGGATGAACACGCCGCCGAGCACGCCGCCCGACCATGTCCACCACGGCGTATCGGCCACCGCCTTCCAGGATGGCAGGCGTTCGCCGAGCGCGAACAGCACGACGATCATCGTCAGCAGGCCGACGAGATAGCTGACGAAGCCCGCCCAGGCGGGTGAGCCGAGCGCGGTCCGCAAGGCGCCGTTCAGCACCTGTTGCACGGCCACGCTGACGCCGGCGCCAAGCGCGAGGGCATACAGGAAAAAGGCTTGCACGACGTCCTCCAGTTGATTCGGCAGTCTGGCCCGACCCGTGCCCGACCCTGGCCAGCCGCGGAGACGCCTTGATGGATATCAATAGAGCGCAACAAGCGCGACAGTATAAGATTCTGTCGAAAGGGACGGTTGGAGGATCGAATGAAACTTCGCGGATTGATTGGGATTCTCCTGGTTGGCGCCTTCCCGCTGACCGCCAGCGCTCAATCGGTGACCAAATCGCCGGTGAATGAGCAATTTCTGCCGCGGCTCGGCGACATCATGAACGATATCCAGTTGCGGCACATCAAGCTGTCGTTCGCCGGCAAGGCCCAGAATTGGGAATTGGCGGCGTACGAGCTTCGCCAGCTCAGGGCCGGCCTGGTGGAAGCCGCCGTGATGTATGACGGCATCCCCGTAAACAACGTGGCGACGATGACGGCGCCGATCGACGCGATCGGCGAAGCCATTGCCGCAAAGGACGGCAAGCGGTTTGCGAAGTTGTTCAGTGAGCTGACCGTGGGCTGCAACGGCTGCCATCAATCGATGGACCGCGGCTATATCCAGATGCGGGTGCCCACCGAGCAGCCCTTCAGCAATCAGGTGTTTCCGCCGCGCGGCAAGCCGTGAGTTCCTGAACGCGCAGCGTTCCGCGCTTTTCCCCGATTTACGCGGCGCGGACCTCGGAGAGGAAGCGGTTGAACTGTCCGGCCAGATCGCGCGATTGCGACGACAATTGCTCGGCGGCGCCGAGCACCTGATTGGCGGCCGAGCCGGTGTCGTCGGCGGCACGCTGCACACCGGAAATGTTTGCGTTCACTTCCTGGGTGCCGCGCGCGGCTTCCTGGACGCTGCGCGAGATTTCCCGCGTCGCCGAGCCCTGCTCCTCGATGGCGGACGCAATCGCGATGCCGATCTGGTCGATCTCCGTGATGACGTCGACCACGTTCTTGATCGCCTGCACGGTTTCGTCGCTCGCGGCCTGAATGGCCGCGATCTGTTCGGAGATTTAGGTGGTGGCCTTGGCGGTCTGGCCGGCCAGCGATTTGACCTCGGAGGCCACCACGGCAAACCCGCGCCCGGCGTCGCCGGCGCGTGCCGCCTCGATGGTGGCGTTCAGCGCCAGCAGGTTGGTCTGGGCGGCGATGCTCTGGATCAGCGTCACGACGTCGCCGATCTTCTGCGCGCCCTCGGCCAGCGAACGCGCGGTATCGCCGCTGCGGCGGGCATTGTCGACCGCGCGCGCCGCGATCTCGGTGGATTGCGTGACCTGGCGCGCGATTTCCGAGATCGACGAGGTCAGCTCTTCGGTGGCGCTGGCGACCGTCTGCACGTTGGTCGAGGTTTGTTCGGAGGCGGCGGCCACTACTCCGGCCTGACGGTTGGTGGCCGACGCGGTCGACGACATCGACTGCGCGGTGGTTTCCATCGTGGCGGAGGCCGTGGACAGCCCGCCGACCAGTTCGGTCACCTTGGCCTCAAAGGCGCGGGTGAGATCGTCGAGCACGCGGGCGCGCCGCATCTTGACCTCGTTCTCGGCTTCCTGCTCCGCGGTGAGACGATCGGCCTCGATCTTGTTGTGCTTGAAGACGCCGACGGCAGCCGCCATCGCGCCGATCTCGTCGCTGCGGTCAACGCCGGGAATTTCGCCGGAGACGTCGCCGCTGGCGAGTTGCGACATCGTTGCGGTGAGGTCCACGATAGGCTGGCAGACGCGGCGACGGACCATGATCACGAGGCCGACGCTCGCAACCGCGACCGCGATGAGCCCCGCGAGCGCAATCAGGAAACTCAAGCGTGCGGAAGACCCGGCCGCTTCGAGGATATGTTCGGCGTTGCCGTAGAAGGCATCGCGCACTCCGATGACCGAGCCGAGACCCTTTTGCGATTCCGCGAAAAAGGCATTCTCGTCGTGCTCGTATTTGCCGCTGACGGCGCCGTCCTTGACCAGCTTCAATTCCTGGCCGAAGCGCCCGACATAGGCCTCGTTCATCTTCTCGAGCGCCGCCGCGACGTTGGCGGGGGTCGCCGGATTGCCGCGCAACTGCTGCAGCGACATCAGGATCTGATCGGCCCGGCCCTGGGCGCGGCTCAGTTCCATCTTCTCAGGCTCAGTCGCCACGCGCCTGGAGCCCACGAGGTTCTTGTGGACGCTGGCGTTGTAACCGCCGACGTCGCGCAGCGTCCAGGCGATGTTGGCGTAGCTTGCCTGCCGGTACGCGTCGCCGTCGAGCTGGGCCATCTTGCGGACCTGCTCGTCGAGCAGCGCGGTGACGGCGGTATTGAAGACGGCGTTATCGGCGACGATCTTCCGGGCGGCGTCCTTGCGGGCCTCGGCCGGACCGTCGATCGCCTTGTCGATCGACTCGCGAAGTGCGGAAAATTTCTTGTTCAGCTCATCTATCGCGCTGCCCACGGCGGCGCCATCGTCGAGCGCACCGGACAGGTTCTTGCGGATTGCGTTCATCCCGTCGCGCGCGCCGTCGGTCTGTTTGCGGTATTTGTCGTTGAGCTGCGCCCGCATCTTCGGGTCCACGGCCGGCGGCCCGTACAGGATGTTGGTCGAGTAGCCGCGCTCGGGGTTGAGATAGCGCGGAATTTCGCCGACCGCCCGAACCACTTCGAGCCGGCTTTGCGCGACTGAAACCTTGTCCATCGTCTGGTATTTCGAAACGGCCACGTAAACGGCGAGCCCGCCGCCGACGGCGGACAGGGAGACGATGGCGGCGGTCAGCAGGGTACCGATTTTCATGGGATTTGGGCCGATCACGAGGGATGAAGACGCTGGACGCTTTACGGTAAGGCGCTTTAATCAGGTGTGAATTAAGGTGAGGTTTACGGGAATCCTGATCCGGGATGCGGTTTCAGCATCGCCGGCTCCGCCCTGGCGCGATGGGATTCCTGGCGTGGCAGGATGGTGCCAAGAGCCATCGCATTCTCGTGTCTGCGGTTCGTATCGCTCCGACCGGATGGGCATCCGGCTGGCGCGGTTCGTCGTCGATGGCCTGCGCGGGCGCGGCATCGACGTTGCACCCGTAGTTCACCGGGGACGCCGGGAACCGGAATTCTTTACCATTCGGCGTTAACTGGACACCCAACTGGAGATCCTCATGCTGAATCGTCTGACCATTTCTGCGTTGCTCAAGTCCGTCATCGCCGTAATGGCGGCCTGCGTCGTGGCTTTTCTCATCATGACCGCGTGGGACTCCTGGGGCCGGCTGCAAACCGCCTCCCGCATCTCCGTCATCGCGGAGGGTTCGGCCCATGCCTTCAAGGCGATGAGCAATCTGCGCACCGACCGTGCAACCACCAGTACGAATTTGGGCAGCGCCGACGTCATCACGGCCGACGCGCTGAAGACGCAGCAAGGCTATCGCGACGTCATCAACCCGGCGCTGCAATCCCTGTCGGATCTCGTCGCAACGGTCGAGTTTCCGGAGCGAGCCACGCTGCTTCCCTTGCTGACCCGGCAGTTCGACACGTTGAAGGCCTTGCAGACCGAATCCATCGCGGCGATCGCCCAGCCGAAGGCGTCGCGCCGGGCAGCGCTCGGCAAGGAATATGCCGATGCCGCGACCACGTTGTTGCAGACGCTGGAAAAGCTGGTCACCCAGCTCTCCGCCGCCGTGAGCCATGTCGACCCCGTGGTCGATCAATTGCTGGCGATCAAGCAGATCGCCTGGCTGGTCCGCGATACCGGTGGCCAGGCCGCCGTGCTGTTGTCCCAAGGCTTCAATGCCGGCCGCCTGCCGCCGGAAGCGCGCCAGACCTACACCAAGTTCACCATCGGGACGGAGTACGCCTGGAAGGCTCTGGAAACCATGGTGGCGGGAACCCAGTTGCCGGCCAGCCTGGTCGAGGCCATGGCCGCAACCAAGAAGGCCTATTTCGAACCGCAATACATGGCATTCTCCGATCGAGTGCTGACAGCGCTGATTGCCGGCGAGAAGCCGGAAGTGACGTCGGCGCAATGGAGCCCCGACGCGATCGGGCGACTCGGCGTTGCGGTCGCGCTTGCCGAGCGCGCGCTCGACGAGGCCAAGCGCCACGCCGCGGGGCAGTGGTCTTCGGCGCGGCAATCCCTGATCCTCGATATGTTGTTGCTGACCGCGGCGCTCGCGCTGGCGATCGGCAGCATGATGCTGGTCGGCCGCCGCGTCATCACGCCGCTGCACGCCATTCGCGATGGCATGCTGAAGGTTGCCGCGGGCGACCTGTCGGTGGATGCCGGCTATGCCGAGCGCCAGGACGAAATCGGATCGCTGGCCGGCGCGCTCGCCACATTCAAGCAGCAGGCCGTCGAGAAGATGCGGATCGAACAGCAGGAGCGCGAGCGCAATGCCGGTGCCGCCTCGCGGCAGCAGGCCGTCGAAAGCTACATCGGCGAATTCGAGAGCCATGTGCGCGGGGCGCTTCAGCAACTCGGCGACGCCTCCAACCAGATGCGGACAACCTCGGACGGCATGGCGGCGGTTTCCACCCAGACCAACGCCAGCGTGCAGGTCGCCGCCAGGGCCTCGGGCGAAGCCTCGATGAACGTGCAGAGCGTGGCTTCCGCCGCCGAAGAGCTCAGTGCCTCGATCAATGATATCTCGCGGCAGGCCGCGCATGCCGCCGGGATTGCCGGCCGCGCCGTCAGCCAGGCGAGGGCGACCGACAGTACGGTACAGGGCCTCGCCAAGACCGCCAGCCGGATCGGCGAAGTGGTCGGCCTGATCAACGACATCGCGTCGCAGACCAACCTGCTGGCGCTCAACGCCACCATCGAAGCCGCCCGCGCCGGCGAGGCCGGGCGCGGCTTCGCGGTGGTGGCGTCCGAAGTGAAATCGCTGGCCAGCCAGACCGCCAAGGCGACCGAGGATATTTCGGAGCAGATCGCCGACATGCAGAAGGTCGCCAGCGAGGCGATCGAAGCGATCAAGGGGATCGGCGGCATCATCGGCGAAGTCAACGAGGTCGCCACCGCGATCGCCGCGGCCGTCGAAGAGCAGGGCGCCGCCACCCAGGAGATCACCCGCAGCACCCAGCAGGCGGCGCAGGGCACCAAGAACGTGTCCGAGAACATCAGCGGCGTCAGCGCCGGCGCCGATGCCGCCGGCGCGGCAGCGCAGAACGTCAAGACCGCCTCGGAGATGCTGGGCGACCAGACCCAGCAGTTGCGCGGCCAGGTCGACGACTTCCTCGGCAAGATCCGCGCGGCGTAACGGGGCGCGTAGACCATCCACCGTCGTCGTCCTCCGCGAAGGCGGAGGACCCCGTACGCCGCGGCTCCTCGATTCAATCGCTGACGTCTCTGGAATACTGGGTCGTCCGGTCAAGCCGGACGATGACAGCGGTGGTGGTGCGCGCAGTGTGCGCCAAACCCACCAATGTCATTGCGAGGAACCCTTGCGACGAAGAAATCCATTTCACCGCGGTACCGGTTGATGATGGATTGCTTCGTCGCGTTCGCCTTCGCTCGAAGGCGGGCTTCGGCGGGCACGCTTCGCAATGACGCTGTGAGAGCTTCGGTCCGATTCAAGCACCCGCATGTTCGTAGCCGCAATTTTGCATTCTCGCGGCGCGACGCACCCGAGGTTTGCCATCAAATTTCCTTGCCCTCCAGTCAGAGGGCGCGGGGAGGCCGGGCGCCCGATGCGCCCGATCGCCGCGTGTGCAATGGGTATTGGTAGAGCGCACACGCGTTAGTCAGGTCACACCGGAATCACCCGGCACTCCCCGCGCAATGGTTTACGGCTTATAACGCGCTCTCCCCGGTGAGCTCTGCACTTTTGCCACCGTCGCCCGCGCTGCCTTGAGCTGCGAACTTGACACCAGCCTTAGGGTGTCAGGACCACACGTCTTTGCCATCCGCCTCGAGCGCCCTGGTCAGGGGCGCCGTCCGCGTCCATCGCATCCCCG
>NZ_JAURXB010000257.1 GCF_030654605.1 Bradyrhizobium sp. | reverse complement strand
GGCGCCGCGCGCAGCGGCCATTTCAGCACCACGCGCTTGCAGTCGGCGGCCAGCGCCGCCTGCATCAGCTCGAGCGCGTCGGGATCGGTCCCGACCAGCTCGCGCAGCAGCCGCATCTCCTGCTTCACTTCAGCGCTGTTGGTGCGCGGCGGGTGCATCGGATCGACGATCACGGTATCGGCGCGCAGGCCGGGCAGCAGGTCGCGGGCATCGCCTGATATCAATGTCATCCGCGCCACCACGGCGGCGAGTTCGGGGTTTTCGGCGCCGGCGCGCGCCAGCGCATCGCGCAGATGGTCGTGAACTTCCCGGGAGCGCTCCAGCAGGGTGACCCGGGCGCCGAGGCAGGCGAGCATAAACGCATCGCGGCCGAGTCCGGCAGTGGCGTCGATGATGGTCGGAATGGTGCCCTTGCCAAAGCCGGCGGCCCGCGCCAGCGCATCCTTGCGCGAGGCGCCGGACCTGAATCGATAGCCGACGGCGCCGTTGACGAAGTCGAACGCGGATTGCAGCTGGCTCGTGCTCAAGAAAACGCAGTCCCGGTATGCCTGACCCCAATGGCTCCACGGCATAGCAGCCTGCTTAACAAACTCCCAACAATTTTCGGCAAGTTGCGCGCGCCGATAACCTTCATAAGTTAGGTTAAATTCACAGCGCGATTGCGGTGCGCGCGTGGCATTGTATTGATCGTTGCATGTCCAATTCATTTCACACCGCCGACAAGGGTACGCACCGCCGGGTCATGCTGGTCGGCCTGATGTTCTGCGCCGCCTTTGTCGCGTTCTCCTTCTTTGCCCGCGAGCAGCCCGCCAACACCTACGTGCTGCAGAAGGCCGACAAGCTGGTTCGCACCGCCGGCGCGCCGCCGCTGGCGAATTAGGAATTCCCGGCCGGATCATCCCGCGGCCGGACCGGCCCCGCGCTGCCGCGCCGCCAGCTGACGTATCAGCCGCGCCACGATTTGCGCCGCATCCGATGGCGGATGGTGCGAGCTCAGCGACATCCAGGTGGTCTGCAGGATCTTCGGCCTCAGAATCGGAATCGCGACCAGTTCGCCCGCCGCGGTCTCCCGCGAAAACACCTCGCGCGGCGAGATGGTGGCGAGGTCGGAAGCCAGCAGCACGTCGCGGATCAGCGGGGTGGAGCCGGCCTCGAAGCGGATGTCGAGTTCGAAATGCTGCGAGGCCGCCAGGCCCGTCAGCACGCTGGTCAGGCTGTTGGGACGCACCGGCAGCGCCAGCGGGATTTCAGCCAGCGACCGCACCGCCAGTTCGCGGCGGCGCGCCATCGGATGATCGCGCCGCGCGATCAAATGCACCTCGGCGCGGGCCAGCGCCTCGGCATTGGCGACCCGGCCGCGCCGGTAGCGATTGTAGATCGCGATCTCGATCCGTCCCGAGGCCAGCCATTCCTCGACCTGGCCGCTATAGGCTTCCAGCGCGCGCAGCCGGATGCCCGGCGCGCTGCCGCGCAGTTCGGCGGCGAGCGAAGCGACCAGCCCGCGCGATGCCACCGGCACCACCCCGAGCGTGACTTCGCCGTGCGGCTCGGCGCGCTCGCCGCGCGCGGCGTCGGTCCAGGCGGCGGCGTCCGCGACCAGCGCGCGGGCCCGCGGCAGCATGCGTTCGCCGAGTTCGGTCAGCACCACGCCGCGCCCGGTGCGGTGAAACAGCCGGCCGCCGATGCCGCGCTCCAGCGCCGAGATCTGGCGGCTCAGCGCCGACTGCGCGCTCGCCGTGATCGCCGCCGTCCGGGCGTAGCTGCCGTTGGCCGCGACGTCGACGAAGGTTTTGAGCTGTTTGATATCCATCGATTCGCGAAATGTGATTTTGGCAATTCTGATTTATCTGATGTGACCATATCGCATGACGGAGGCGGCGGCTAGGCTCGGTGAATGGCTGCTTCCCCCACCGCGATCCCGATGCCTGCTCCGACCGGTCCCTTGGCGGGATTGCGGGTGCTCGACATCTCCACGGTCGTCGCCGGCCCGTTCGCGTCCGCCCTGCTCGGCGATCTCGGCGCCGAAGTGCTGAAAGTGGAAATGCCCGGGATCGGCGATGCGCTGCGCCGGCTGGCGCCGCACAAGGA
>NZ_JAURXB010000255.1 GCF_030654605.1 Bradyrhizobium sp. | reverse complement strand
CAGGGACCCATAACCACCGATGTGCGTTGCTACCGAAGGTCTCGACCGTCAGCGCTTGACCGAAAGTGCACGGCGTATGGGTCCCTGCGTTCGCAGGGACGACGAGGGTGGCGGACTACGCCGCAACGTAACCCGCCCCACTCTCTTCATCCCCTCACTTCGCCAGCCCGAGCGACTTCAGCGCCTTGCCGTTGTCCTTGTTATCCGCCTTCATGAACGCAGCGAACTGCGCGGAATCCTGATAGATCATGTCAAAGCCGCGTCGGTTCATGAATTCCTTGAACTCGGCACTGTCCCAGCCCGTAGGGCGGATTAGCGTAGCGTAATCCGCCATCACCACGAACACGGCGCAATACGCGGAGTTTATCATCGGGCGCGCATTCGCGCGACCCGCTGGCTATTGCGCCCTACGCAGCTGCGCGTCAGCTTGCGTCCGGGCCGGCTGTCGGCGCAGGATTCAGCGGAGCGCCTCCTACCGAAACAGGACCGGCAGGCTTGGGAAGTGGCGGAAGGGTTGGAGGGAGAACCGGAGGGAGTACTTTTCGCGACGCATGGACGACCCGCGCGCGAGGATTTCGACGGGGGATGCTGGAAGTCACTGACGGCAGGATGCCGGAAGTCGCCGACGGCAGGATGCTGGAAGTCGTCAGCGGCGGCGTCACCGGATTCTGCAGGGAGCTCACCTGCGCCGTCAGCACGGCGAGTTGACGGGTTATTCTTTTCAGATCCGCCTGTTGGGTTGCGGAGCTCTGCGTGAGCGACAGCAACGCATCGGCGTTTTGCTGCTGCGACATCTGAATGTCCCTCAGTCCCGCCCTGACAACTGCATCCGGTACGAGGACTGGAGCCGGGTCGGGCGGAGGAGGTGCAGCGACGCGATTGAAATTCGGCGGGGAGAAGCGGCTGAAGTCCGGCAAGGAGAACCGATCGACGCCCGGCAAAGCGACCTGATTGAATTCCGGCAGAGAGAAGCCACCGAAACTCGGCAAGGAATTGGCGGTGGCGGCACCAATGACGACCAGGGCGGCCAGCGACACCGCGATCACCGGCACTCGGCTCAAGGCCAGCTGCGGTGCCGCCTCGGGCTGCTTGTCCACTTGCGTTTCCCTGGCCGGTGCTTCGGTCACCTGCGTTCCCTGCGTCTCAGCCCAGTCGCGAGATTCGTCCCATCTCCGGTCAGCAAAGACAAAAGAGCCATCGCGGTGACAAACCAGCCATGGCTCGCGCGCGCTTGCCCACCCGAATTCGGCTCAAATCATGGGCTCGTATGGTTAATGATCGGTTAGTCTTGGAGCGCGTAGGATTACGCAGCGTCATCCGCCGATACCGGCGTTCAATGAAAGCGGCGGATTACGCCTTCGGCTAATCCGCCCTACTGACTTCCCTCACTTCGCCAGCCCCAGCGACTTCAGCGCCTTGCCGTTGTCCTCGTTGTCCGCCTTCATGAACGCCGCGAAGCCGGCGGAATCCTGATAGATCATGTCGAAGCCGCGCCGGTTCATGAACTCCTTGAACTCGGCCGAGTCCCAGATCTTCTTGATCGCGGTCTCGTATTGCGTGGCGATCTCCTTCGGCAGGCCCTTGGGCGCGGCAAAACCGCGCCACACGCCCTTGTGCCATTTGTGACCCGTCGCCTCCTCGGTGGTCGGCACATCAGGAAAATTCGGCGCGCGCTTCGGCGAGAAGAACACCAGGCTGCGCAGACGCCCCGCCTTGATCAGCGCCTCGGCTTCCGGCATCGAGCAGGAGACGAAGTCGACGCCGCCGCCCGCGAGGTCCGTCAGCGCGGTGGCCGCGCCGGTGGACGGCACCCAGCGGATCGAATTGGGCGGAATGCCGTCGGCCTGCAACAGGCCGGCGAGCGCAACATGCCAGCTGCCGCCCTGCCCGGTGCCCGAGGCCACCACCTTGTTCGGGTTAGCCTTGATATGCGCGAACAGTTCCTTGACGTTCTTCCAGGGCGAGTCCGCCTTGACGTGGATCGCGGCGGGGTCCTGGTTGACCAGCGCCAGCGGGGTATACTTCTCATAGGTGAGATCGGTCAGCCCGACCCAGTGCATCAAATTGATCTCGAGCGTGATCAGGCCGAAGGTGTAGCCGTCGGGGGCCGCCGTGGCGATCGCCTGGTGGCCGACCACGCCCGACCCGCCGGTGCGGTTGACGACGTTCACCGGCTGCTTGAAATCGCGTTCCAGCATCTGGGCGATCTGGCGCGCCACAGCGTCGGTGCCGCCGCCGGCGGCCCACGGCACGATCAGCGTGATCGGCCGCTCCGGGAACGCCGCCTGGGCATTGCCGGCGCCGAGCAGGCTGGCGGCTGCAAATGCTGCAAGCGCGAAATTTCTGAGATGGCGAAACATTTCGATCCTCCCGCTTTTGTTCTTGATGCGCCGGGTGAGGACACCGCGACGCTGCGCTTTTTGCGCTATTCGCCATTCCGACGGCGGAGCGCTAACATGTCAAGGGGACGTGCCGGCACATGGATGCAACTCGTCGTCCCTGCGAACGCAGGGACCCATAATCCCGGTCGTCTGTTGTTGCAGAAGGTATCTAACACCGGCGTCTCACCGACAGGCCGCGGCGTATGGGTCCCTGCGTTCGCAGGGACGACGAGGGTGTTTTGTTGCAGGTTCAACGCCCAGGAGGCCGACAATATGCCTTCAGATCCGAATCCGAAGACGCGCGTATGGATAGCGTTCCTGCTGCTGTTCGTCGTGTTTGCGGCTGGGGCCTGGTTCGTATCCGACCTGAGCCGGCTGCAGAGGGGCAGCGCCGTTCGTGACAGCCCGGTGGCATTGCAGGACATCACCCGTCCAGGGCAGATCGATGAAGCGCTCACGCAACATCCCCAAGACAGGTTCCTGCGGCTGACGGCCATGGCCATCCAGGCGGCGAATGAAACCGCTGCTGCCGCTGAAAAGCTGTCGAGCGAAGTCGAGCCACCGGCGGTTCGGGGGATCGGCAATCTGGGCGCGGCAAGCCGTGATGCCCTCGAGGCGCTTCGCCGCGATCTGAAAACGGCGGAAACCAATGCGACGACATTCATGCCGCGCTACCTCGCGCTGCTGAAATCCGAGCGTGACAAGGTGGAAAGGCACGCGCGCTCGCTGAATGCCGGAAACGAGACCACAGCCAGGCTGCTGGATCACATCGACAAGCGGCACGCGGAATTTGCGGCCCTCGTTTCCAGGCTGCTGTCGGCGCGCGCCGAACTCTATCGCGCCTATGGCGACTATGTCGCGCTTCTGGTCGCCGAGTCCGGCACCTACAAGGTCGTCGACGGCCAATTCATCTTCCCCCTGCAACGCACGGTGGACCGCTACGATGTCGCGGCCCGCGCGATGCGAGAGACCACCAGGCGCGTCGTCGAACTGGAGAAGGAAAGAAGAAATATGCTGAAGTCGCAGCAGGACGGATGGGTACAATTCGTCAGCGGCAAATGACTGCGCCTTGCGCATTTCTATCGTCGTCCCTGCGAACGCAGGGACCCATACGCCGTGCACTTTCGGCTCAAACGCTGAAGGTCGAGACCTTCCGTAACAACCCACACCTGTGGTTATGGGTCCCTGCGCCCCGTGCGCAATTGCGCACTAGGCAGGGACGACGTTGGTTTAGCTTCAATCCCTACCTCGCCGCCCGCGCATCCAGCTCACGCACCGCCCTGAACCCCTGCTCCGCCGCTTGCAGCGCTTCGTCGATATCCGCAGGCCCATGAGCTGCCGACAAGAACATGTTGTGTTGCGGATGAAAGAACGCGCCGTGCCGCAGCGCCGCCGAACAGAACGCGCGGCCCTTGCGGACCTCCGGATCGGCCTCGAACAGCATCAACGGCATTTGCGGCGGGCCGCTCTGCCTGACAGCAATGCCGTGCCGGTTCGCCAATGCCGCGAGCCCCTCGCGCAGCCGCAGGCCCATCGCGTGGATATGCCCCGGCACGTCGGTCTCGCGCGCGATGCGCAAGGTGGCGCGGGCCGCCGCCATCGCCACGGTGCCGCACCAGAACGAGCCGGTGACGAAGACCTTTGTCGCGGCCTCGCGAAACCGGTCGTTGCCGGTGACGGCCGCCAGCGCATAACCGTTGGCGATCGCCTTGCTCCAGGCGGCGAGGTCCGGGCGCACGCCCAACGCCTCCCAGCTGCCCCTGAGATCGAGCCGCAGGCCGGCACGGACTTCATCGATGATGAGGGCGGCGCCGGCCGCGTCGCAGATGGCGCGCGCGGCTTTGGCGAACTCCGCCGTCGGCAGTTCGAGATCCCGGCCCATGTCGTGGCGGAAGGCGGTGACCAGGACGGCGGCAAGATCGTTGCCCGCTTCAGCAGCGGCGGCCTGCAGGCTCGCCACATCGTTGTAGTCGAAATGCACCAGATGCGCGCGGTCCTCGCTGGTGATTCCGGCGACAACAGGCGAACACCATGGCAGCGCGCCGTGATAGGCGCCACGCGCCACCAGCACCTTGCGCCGCCCTGTGCCGGCGCGGGCGATGGTCACGCAGGCCGTGGTCGCATCGCCGCCGTTCTTCTGGAACATGGCCCAGTCGGCATGCGGCACCATGGCGACGAAATCTTCCGCCAGATCCACCATCACTTCGCCGGGACCATTGAAACAGTCGCCGCGTGCCGCCTGCGCCTGCGCCGCCGCCTCCACTTGCGGATGGCGGTGGCCGAGCAGCACCGGTCCCCAGCTGCACATGAAATCGATGTATTCGCGCCCGTCGACGTCGCGGATGCGGCATCCCTCCGCGGAGGCAAAGAACTGCGGATAGCCCTCCGGCAGCCGCGCCGCGTTGAGATGCCCCCACATCCCCCCGGGCACCACGCGCGCCGCCCGCGCCCGCAACGCCGCATCCGCCGTCGGGGTTTTGCTAAGCATGGTGGCTGGTTGGGTCATGGTCCCTCATGTCGGATTGGAGAAGTCGGCAGCGTAGGTTGGGTTGAGCCGTTGCGAAACCCAACGGCTTGCTTCGGGCGCGGATGACGCGATGGGTTTCGCGAAGAGCTCAACCCATCCTGCACCCTACCATAATACCACAAAACGCACCGTCGCTTACTGTACATGGGGTTGTTTTCGATATTTCTGGTTTGGCGCCGCTCACTCCCTCGTCGGCTCCCACCGATACGCCTTGGCGCACGCCCCGCCCATCAGCATCGCCCGCTCGCTGTCGCTCAGTCCGCCATAGTTGCGGAACGGCTCGACCGCCTGTTCGTAATTGACCACCGCGAAGGCCCGGGTCCAGTCGGTGCCCCACAGGCAGCGCTCAAGACCCCAGGCCTCGAACACGCGCTTCAGCGGATCCCGGATATCCGGAAACGGATAAGGTTCGCGCGACAGCGTGCAGGCGCCGCTCACCTTGATCGCCACGTTCGGGCGCTTCGCCAATGCCAGCACCTTCGGCAGATCGGCCCACGGCTGCTCCGGCGCCGGCGGGGTGCGCGGCTGCAGGATGCCGAGATGATCGAGGATGAAGCGCGTTTCGGGATGCCGGTCGATCAATGCGGTGCCGGCGTCGAGATTGTCCCAGCACAACAGGTTTACCGGGAAGTCGTGGCGCACGCCCGCGCGCGCGATGCGGTCGAGCCCGGGATCATCCGGCGCGCGTCCGCTCTCCCTGGTCAGCATGATGCGGATGCCGACCGCGCCCGGCGTCTGCTTCCAGTCGGCGACGACATCGTCCACATCAGGGTCGTCGGGGTCGACCGGCTTGACGATCGCCAGCCGGCCGGGATGCGCCCGCGCCACTTCCACGGCATAGCTCGCGTCATAGCGATACATCGAAAACGCCGAGATGAAGATCGCGCCGTCGACGCCGACCTTGTCCATCGCCGCCACCATCTCGTCGCCGGTGACGTGATCGGGCCAGTTCGGCAACGTAGCCCATGGCCGCTTCGGCGTGTTCGCCTCATAGGCATGGACCTGGGAATCGATCGTCATCATCGCGGCGGCTCCTTTGCGCGCGGCGAGTTTGGACGTTGCGGCGGGGTGGTGTCCAGTGGGGCAGAGAACCACCCCCGCGTCGTCCCGGACAAGTGAGCGCAGCGAACGCCGATCCGGGACCCATACCGCGTTGTGCCCTCGATGCGACGACGTGATGATGGAATCTTCGCCACGCCACCGCCGGTGGCTAAGGGTCCGTGCGCCCGTGCGCAATTGCGCACTAGGCAGGGACGACGGCGAGTTTACGTTTCCGACTCCGCCGCCGTCCGCCGCGATGCCGAAAGGATTTCCCACGTCACCATGAACATCGCCGCGATCAGCGGTCCGATGACAAAGCCGTTGAGCCCGATCACCTGGATGCCGCCCAGCGTCGAGATCAGCACGACATAGTCCGGCAGCTTGGTCTCCTTGCCGATCAGGAACGGCCGCAGCAGATTGTCGACGAGGCCGATCACCAGCACCCCATACAGGATCAGGCTGACGCCCTGCCACACGGCGCCTGTCGCCAGCAGATAGATCGCCACGGGCCCCCACACGAGCCCGGCTCCGACCGCCGGCAACAGCGACAGGAACGCCATCAGCACCGCCCACAGCAAGGCGGCGTGAATCCCGAGAAACCAGAACGCCAGCCCGCCCAGCGCGCCCTGCGCCATCGCCACCAGGATGCCGCCCTTCACCGTGGCGCGCACGACGTCGACGAAGCGGTCGAACAGCGCGGTCTTCTGGCTGGTGCGCAGCGGAACCACCTGCCTGATCCGCTCGGCCAGCGCGTTGCCGTCGCGCAACAGGAAAAACAGCAAATACAGCATGATGCCGCCGCCGACCACGAAGTCGAAGGTGTTCATGCCGAAGCTGAGCGCCTGCGGAGCAACCGCCTGTCCGCCCTTCACCAGCCCGGCCGCCACGCTGTCGCGAACCGCGGACAGGTTGGTCAGGCCGAAGCGATTCAAGAGGCCCGTCGCCCAGGCCGGCAGGGCATCGAACATGCGTTGAATATAGCCGGCGAAGTTGTACTCGCCGGACTGCACCTTGGCGTAGAGGACGGAGGCTTCCTGCAGCAGCGAAGCCGTGATCAAGGCCAGCGGCAGAATGACCATCGCAATCACGATCAGTACCGTCGTCGCGGCGGCGAGATTGGGCCGCCCGCCCATCCGTTGCTGCAGCCTCAGATTCAGCGGCGCGAAAATCACGGCGACGACGATGGCCCAGAGAATGGCGCCATAGAACGGCGCCAGTATCCAGGCGAACGCCAGCGTGATCGCGACCAGCAACAGCAGAAAACTCTGGTTCTCGAGCCTGCGCACCGTTGGTTTCTCCTGTGTCGTCATGTCCTGCACTGTCTTGCCAATGAATTCGGCGGCGCCTGGTTCAAATCCACAGCGCGCGGACCGCGCGCGTCCTCCGGACTGGCCAGTAAGACCACGGGGGCAGCAACGCGGCAGAACACAGCGCCCCCGAATCGTGGCACGAACCCTGCATAGCATCAACCGTCCGGGTGATCCCCCAAGCCACGAAGGACGCCATGCTCGTTACTCTCGTCGCCGTTCTCTGCAACGGCCAGCTGTGCCTGGAGAAAGTCGTCACCACCTCCGAACTGTCAGGCATTACCATGACAGCCTGTGCGGTCCATGCGCAAATCGGCATCGCCGACTGGCTGGCCAAGGGCCCGTATCATCAGTGGAAGCTGCAACGATACAAATGCGTCGCGGGAAAATACATTCCAAAGAACGAGGCATGACGGGCATGCGCCGGCGATGACATTCCGGCGATGAAGTTCTGGCCGGCTCCGCCTGCTACTGGACGACGTCGAGCTTGACGTTGGCGATGCCCTTTCCAACCATTCCGAGCGCATCCGCCGCGGAATAGGAAACGTCGACGATCCGCCCCTGGATGTACGGACCGCGGTCGTTGACCCGGACCGTGACGGCGCGGCCGGTGCTGACGTTGGTCACGCGCAATCGGGTGCCGAACGGCAACGTCGGATGCGCCGCGGTCAGATCGTGCGTGTTGAATTTTTCACCGCTCGCGGTCTTGGTGCCCTCGGTGTAGAAGCTGGCAATGCCCTGCGACGCCGTCGCGGTGCCGGCGGCAGGCCGGTGCGCCGCGAACGGCGTATGTTTTTTCACCACGGCCGCGCGCCGCTTCGGCACTGATGATGTCGACCGATCGCGTTCGAGCGACGCTTCCCTGCTCTGGCGCGTTTCGGATTTCGAGCTGACGACGGAGGACTGCGCGCAACCCGCCAGCGCGGCCGCTGCGAGCGCGAGGGCCAACAGCCGCACCATGCCGCGGCCCGTTGCGGTATCGATCCCTGATGGCGTGGCACAGCCGTTTGTCACCATGTTGCATCCCCCACTCGCGCCCCAGCCCAAGCCGAAAACCAACACGCCCCCAGCGTCCGAATCCAATCGGGGCGGAACCGTGACCGGGTGCGATCGGACCCGCGTCGCCCCACGCAATTCGGTTCGAGTGTGCTCGCGGTGTCACAGCGCCCACGGCATTGCCGCAATCTCGCCGGCAAACGGCCGCGGAAATTGCGCCATCGCTTCCGATCAGCTACCCCGGCCCGCGTCAGCCTCGCCCAGGAGCCCAGCATGCAAGTCGCGGTGATCGGCGCCGGAGCCGTCGGGTGTTACTACGGCGGCCTGCTGCTCAAGGCCGGACATGACGTCACCTTCATCGGCAGGCAGCCGCATGTCGACGCCATCAATGCGCATGGCCTGTTGCTGGACATGCAGGGATTCAGGGATCACCTGCCCGCGACGGCCGCAACCGACACCACCGCCCTCGCCGCGCCGGATCTGGTGCTGGTCTGCGTCAAGTCGGCCGATACCGAGCAGGCCGGTCGTTCCCTCGCCGGTCACTTGCGGCCGGAAACATCGCTGCTCAGCCTGCAGAACGGTGTCGACAACGCGCAGCGCCTGCGCGCCGTCACCGGCCATCCCGTCATCGCAACGGTGGTCTATGTCGGCAGCGAAATGGCCGCATCAGGCCATGTCAGGCATCACGGCGGCGGCGACCTCGTGATCGGCGCTTCCCCGGCCAGCGAGGCGCTGGCGCAAACCTTGAACGCAGCCGGCATCCACACCACGATCGCCGTCGACATCGAGGCCGTGCAATGGACAAAACTGATCACCAACTGCGCCTTCAACGCGCTGTCCGCGGTGGCGGGCATCGCCTATGGAGCGATGATGCAGGTCGAAGGCGCCCGGGATGTGATCGCCAGCGCGGTTCAGGAAGCAGCTGATGTCGCCCGCGCCTGCGGCGTGAAAATTCCGCACGACCTCGAGGCGCAGATCCTGAAAATTCCAGCCGCGATGCCGAACCAGACCTCCTCCACCGCACAGGATCTGTCACGCGGAAAACCCAGCGAGATCGACTTCCTCAACGGCTATGTGGTGCGCAAGGGCGCCGAGCTCGGGATTCCGACGCCGACCAACCGAGCGCTGCAGGTGATGGTGAAGCTGGCGGAACGCGGCAGGGAGCTATCAGGCAGGCGAGCCTGAACGACGATCAACCCGCCGGCCCCTCGCCGCTGGCCCGCAGCGCCGTCAATCCTTCCCGGTAGGTCGGGTAGCGCAGCACGACACCGAGTTCGCTGCGAATCAAGGCGCTGCGAACGCGTTTGCTTTCGCCGTAAAAACTCCGTGCCATCGGAGACAGTTCGGCGGACTCGAACGCAATCTCCGGCGGCGGTGGTACGCCGCACAAATCAGCCGCAAGGCTGACGACGTCCTGCGCCGGCGCCGGCTCGTCGTCGCTGACATTGTAGATCGCGCCGGCGCGCGGCTGCCTGAGCGACGCCTCGATCACCGCAGCAATATCCGCGACATGGATGCGGTTGAAGACCTGGCCCGGCTTGACGATCCGACGGGCGGTTCCCGCCGCCAGTTGCGCCAACTGGTTGCGGCCGGGACCATAGATACCGGAAAGCCGGAAAATGTGCACCGCGATTCCGCTGATAGCGCCAAACGCAAGCCATGCCTGCTCGACAGCAGCCCGCACTTGCGAACGCCCGTCAGACGGCGCGGCCGGCGTCGTCTCGTCGACCCAGCTGCCGGCGTGGTCGCCATAGACGCCAACGGTCGAGAGATAGCCGATCCAGCGCAGATGGGGTGCCGCAGCTATCCTATCGGCGAACGCCGCGAGCACGGGATCGCCTGAACCATCCGGCGGGGTCGAAACCAGAATGGCTTCCGCTTCGCCGATATCCAATGCGATCGCGGGATCGCATCGATCGGGCGAAAACACATGCGCGCGGATGCCGCTCCGCGTCAGCATGTCGGCCTTGGGCCGGCTTCGGACGGTCGCAGATATCTGCGCGCCGCCCGGCCGCAGGCGGTCGGCAACATGCCGGGACGTGTAGCCGAATCCGAACACCAGAAGCTTCATAGCCGATCTCCATGAGATTTCCCTTCCCTTGGTTGGTTTACCGCAACGCGTCTTGCGCGCGTTGAGAAAGCCAACAGCAAACGGCGTGCCAGCGCCCGGCGCACGCTCTGGCTGCGGAACTTCCCTGCAATTTACGCGATGTTTTGGCTCGTTCGAACGCAGCAAGTCAGGTACATCGCGGGCCAGCGTCTCACCCTTGCGAACAGCACGTCGCAAATCCGGGACGCGGCAGGCCTACCGCTGCGGCCCCGAAAGCGAGATCGCCTGTTCGGCGCGGAACACATTGGCGTACAGGTTCGCGATCCACCGCCGTCCGCTCGAGGTCATGTTGAGATAGCCTATTTCGGTCTGGATTTGAGGCGCCACGCTGTCCCAGTAGAATTGGGGGTAGCGATGGACGATGTCGGCGGGTGAATCATAGCCGAGCTGGCGATTGATGCCGACTTCCTCAAACTCATGGTAGAGCGCGTTGGATTTCCGGATGTAGTTCGGATCTCCGAGTTGCCCGATGAAATCCGCGGCGCGAACCATCGACGCTTCCTCACCAAATTGCTGGCCTGCCAGCGGCGGAAACCTCGTGCCTTCGATCGCATCGGCAATGCGTTGCTTGTCGAGCGGGGGCACGACCCTCCTCATCACGTAGAGTTTCGAGCGGTCGACGTGGTGATTCATCAGGCCGGCGTCCGATGCGCCGCGCGGCAAGGTCACCTTGCTGCCCTCAGAATCGATCACGAATCCGTCGGCATCGTCCTCCCTGAACAGGCCGCGCACATAACCAATGTCATGGCCGAGGCAGGCGACGATGACATGGGCGTAGTCTTCCACGCTGACATGGGTGTGCAACGCACGACCACGCAGGATATCGTGTCCCGCCAGCGTGACCAGCATCGTATGCTCGACATTGTGGTAAAGCGCGTCGCTGTTGCCGATGCATTCGAGCGCCAGGCGCGCCGCCGCCGGCACGATCTCCACGAGCGCCTGCGAGGGACCGAACCGGCGACGCATAAAGGACCGGAGAAATTCTTCCAGCGCGTCCACGGCCAGTTCCGGTAAGGTCATCATGGATGCTGCCCCGCTTGGCTCACCTTGTCGCGCCTGCTCCCGGCTTCTCGTTTTTTGTCTGTGGCGGTAAGCATAGCGCATCTCGGGTCGGGTCACCAAACGGTGGATGCCACACCCGGGACAAAAAGCAGGGTGTGTTGCGGCGCCGCCGCACCCGGTTACTCCGCATCCCGGCCGGCTGGTCCTGTTTTACCTGGATCACGCCGGGGTTATTTGAACGGCCCTGCCAAACGCGCTAGGAATCCAGCGCGGATCGGTGCCGTTTAAAAAATGCCGGAGGCGGTCCATGACATCCATCACCCGGCGTTGCTTGCTGTCGCTGGCGGCTGCCCTCATTCCGGGGGCGGCGCCCCCGTGTGGTGAGTACCCCCGCGTTCGAAGGCAAGCTGCTGTGGATCGCGGCGGCGCTGATCGCTGTCGTGATCGCGCATCTCGGACCGTGGCTGCCTGATCGCGTGTGACGAGGTCCGCCATCATGCGCCGCATCGGCTTCGCCATCTTCGCAATTCTTCTGGGGCTCTGCACCGCGGCGAATATCGCCCGCGCTGGCGACGCCGAGGCCTGGAGCGCGCTGCGCGCCGGTGGGCACGTCGCCTTGATGCGGCATGCCGATGCGCCGGGCGGCTTCGGCGATCCGCCAGGGTTCAAGGTCGAAGACTGCGCCACCCAGCGCAACCTCAGCGCCAAGGGACGCGCCGACGCGCTCAGGATCGGTGCGCGGCTGCGGTCGGAAGGGGTTGGACTGGCAACAATCCTCTCCTCGCCCTGGTGCCGCTGCATCGACACCGCAACGCTGCTTCAACTCGGACCGGTCAAGACCGCACCGACGTTCGGCAATGTGGTCGTGCTGCGCGATCAAAGGGAGGCCCTGACATCAGGCGCGCGGGCCGTCATCGAGCAATGGACCGGCAGCGGCAACCTTCTCATCGTGACGCACGGCGCCAACATCCAGGCGCTCACCGGCATCCAGCCGGCGAGCGGCGAGATCGTCGTGGTCCGCGGCGGCAGCGGCGGCGGCCGCGAGGCTGTCGGCCGCCTGATGCTGGATTGAACCGTCGCGCCGGTCGCTCGCCGCAATAGCTGTAGAATATTTCCTCAGCCTTGATGTGGCCCTCGCATCATCTTCATGGCATCCGCGATGTGACGCCATTCCCTGGCCTCTTCCGTCTCGCCCTTGCTCTCGCACGCCTGGGCCATTCGCGCAGCTTCGGCGATGGCTTCGTAACCACGCCGCTCGATCATCTGACGCGCGATGGTGTGAATTTGCGTCTCCGATGTCATCTCGGCCTCCCTGATTGTTCCGCCAATCGGAGCCATATCAACCGGTTTCGGCGGTCCTGCAGTATGTCCAGAACCACCAACGACTGATCTCGTTCCAGCCATCCCGATCAGGTTCCCGCAAGCCTCAACCTCTCCACCCTGTCGCCTTGCTTTGGTCAAACCGGACAGGACTCTGGAGCCGGGCAAGGGGCCGTTAGGGGGGGCGTCAAGGGTTCGCCGACGTCGCCTGAACCCGCCGGCCCCTCGCGGGTGAGCCTGGACCAAGCACGGAGCGCCAATGCATTCCACACTGAAGCTGCGAGATTCCGATCCGCACGACGACTTTTCGATCGCACCCGATGTGGTCCCGGCGGCATGGGCCGACAAGGTGCTCGCCGACATCGCGCGCGACGCCGGGAGCGAGGCCGAGGGCCCTCATGACATCAGCGACTCTGCTTCGGATCAGCAGGCATCTGCGGCATCCGGTGCCGCAGTGGCCGCGCCGGCCGTGGATACGACGTTTCGCGCCACCGCCACCGACGATATCGTCGCCCCAGTCGAGCAGCCGTCGACCAGCCGGTGGGCAAAAAGTGCGATCATGCTGGTGTTTGCCATGAGCAGCGCTGCCGCTGCCGCCGCTTGGCAAACTCACGGCGATGCGGCCAGGCAGATGATCTCGAATTGGGTGCCCGCTTTCGCCGTCACTTCGTCGCCGTCGACGGAAACGGCTGCGCTCCCGGCAGCGACGGATACGCCCGCCACTCAGATAGCTGTGGCGGAGCAGAACGCTGCGTCGCCGGCAGCCCCGGCGCCGCCCAAGGAAAGCGCTGTAACGGTCGCCGCCGCGCCCTCCCCGGAGGCGGCGCAGTTGGAGTCGATGACGCGCGACCTCGCGGCGATGGCGCAACAGGTCGAACAGCTCAAGGCCAGCGTCGCCGAACTGAAGACGAGCCAGCAAGCGATGGTCCGCGACGCCGCCAGAACGGCCGATAACAAGCCTGCAGAGATAAAACCCGCCGCACCAAATCCGCGGCCAAGGACAGCAGTAGTGCCACCGCCGCGAACGGCCGCGCCGCCTCCGCCCCGGCCGATGCCGGCCTACCGACCCGCGCAGGCCGCGGCACCCGCACCGTTGCCGCAACCGGCTTACCCTCCGGTGTCGACGCTATCAGCGCCACCACCGCAGGACCCGGCCCGGGCCGACGATGACGGACCGATCGTCCGGCCACCGATGCCGCTGCGCTAGCGCAGCTCTGCTCAGGCGCCGGAAAATCCCACATCTGCCAGCACCGGTAGATGTGTTCCCCCTACTTTCCCGGCACGAACATCAGCGCGAACGATGGGATATAGGTGGTCAGGAACAGCACGATCAGCATCACGATGATATGCGGCCAGATCGCCCGCGATATCTGGGTCAGGCTGAGGCCCGAAATCGCCATCCCGACGAACAGGCAATAGCCGATCGGCGGCGCCGCCATCCCGATCGCCACGTTGGTGACGATGATCGCGCCGAAGTGAATCGGATCGACACCGAATTTGGTGGCGATCGCGATCAGCATCGGGCCGAGGATGACCATGATCGCGATCTCGTCCATCACGGCGGCGAGCAGGAAGAACGCGATGTTGAGCCCGGCCAGCGCCATCCATTTCTCCGTGACATGGCTGGCGAGCCAGGTGGCGAATCCGGTGGCGATCTGCTCCTGCGCGATCAGCACGCCGAAGCCGGCCGAAACCGCGATGATGGCGGTGACGATGGCGCTGGTGCGCACCGATCGCAGCACGATGTCCGGCAATGCCGAAAAACTCATCTGCCGCTCGACGAACAGGCCGATGACGACGGCATAGATGCAGCTGATGCCGGCGGCCTCGGTCGGCGTGAAGATGCCGCCATAGATGCCGCCGAGCACCACCAGCGGCGACATCAGCGCCCACTTGCCGTGGGCGAAAGCCGCGCGCGTCTCGGCCCAGCTGGCTCTTGGCTGTTTGGGAACCTTGTTGCGTTTGGCATGGACGTAACAAACGACCAGCAACCCCGCGGCGATGGCGAAGCCCGGCACGATGCCCGACAAAAAGAGTTTGCCGATCGATTGCTCGGCCACGATGCCCCAGATCACGAAGGCGATCGAGGGCGGGATCAGCGGCCCGAGCACGCCGGCGCTGACCGCGATTGCCGCGGCAAATGCCTTGTTGTAGCCCGCCGCGGCCATCGCCGGGATCACGATCGCGCCGATCGCCGCTGTGGTGGCGGGCGCCGAACCCGAAATCGCGGAAAATACCAGGGCGGCCAGCACCGCGACCATGGCGAGCCCGCCGGTGCGGTGCCGCACCAGCACGGCGGCGACATCGATCAGGCGCTGGGACAGCCCGCCGGCCGTCATCAATTCGCCGGCCAGCATGAACAGCGGGATTGCCAGCAGGCTGAAGGACTGCGATCCCGCCACCAGCTGCTGCGCCAGGAAAGCGGGTTCCATATCGACCACCACCAGCACCAGCGTGACGACGACGCCGATGGCGATGGCAAAGGGCACGCCGAGCGTGACGAGGGCGGCAAAACCCGCGGTGAGCAGCAGGACGCTGGCGCTCATGGCGCCAACTCCACGGGCGCTTCGGCCGGCGCGTTGCTCAGCATGCGCCAGCTCGCGAACAGGCCAATCAATCCCCCCGCCACCGGAGCCATCGCGTGCAACAGTTCAATCGGAAAGCCGATGGCGGCCGAAACCGAGCCGCCGGTCATGTCGAGGAATCGCAGGCCCGACCAGGCGAGAAAGAAACCGAACGCCGCCGTCAACGCCTCGATGACGCGCTCCGCCCAGGGCCTTCCGCCTGACGGCACGAGGTTGATCAGGATGTCGAGCCGGACGTGAAATCCCTCGCGCACGCCGAGCGCCAGCCCGCCCATCACGGTCCATGAGAACATCAGCACGGCCAGTTCCTCGGTCCAGGACGGCGTGCGGCCGAACACATAGCGCATCACCACCTGCAGCGCGATGCAGCCCACCATGATCGCGGTCGCCGCGATCAGGCTGAGCTTCAGGGCGGTGGCGACGAACGCGATGACGCGTTCGACGCCGCGCAAAGCGGGGTTGGCCATGGCCGGGGCTCGCGGTGGCCGGGCGTTACTGCTTGGCGGCCGCCGCTTCCTGCATCAGTTCCGGTCCGATCGAAGCCTTGAACGTCTCGTAGACGCTCTCCACCGAAGCACGGAAGGGCTTGAAGTCGGTGACGCGATTGACCTTCATGCCGGCCTTTTCGAGCTTGGCGACGACATCCTTCGCCGCGGCGCCCGCGGCCTCGCGCTGCGCCTTGGTGGCGGCGACACCGGACTCGATCACCACCTTCTTCAGGTCGTCGGGCAGCTTGTCGAAGGCGCGCTTGGCCATCAGCAGCGGAATGGCGGAATAGGTGTGGTTGGTGATCGAGAGATACTTCGTCACCTCGAAATACTTGTTCTGTTCGATCACCGCGAGCGGGATTTCCAGCCCGTCGATGGCGCCCTGCTGCACGGCCGTGAAGGTCTCGCCCCAGGCCATCGGCACGGCGTTGCCGCCGAGCGAAGAGAACATGCCGATGAAGACCGGGTTCTGCATGACGCGGTACTTCACGCCCTTGACGTCCTCGGGCTTGTCGACCGGGCGGACGTTGTTGATCATGTTGCGAAAGCCGCCTTCCATCCAGCCGAGCAGCTTGACGCCCTTGGCTTCGAGCTTGGCGGCCAGCTTCTGGCCAACCGGGCCGTCGAGCACGCGCTGGGCCTGCGCCTCGTTCTCGTACAGGAATGGCAGGTCGTTGAGCTGAAAGGCCGGCTCGATCTGCGCGATCACCGCGTTGGTGATGACGCCGGCATCGACCGTGCCGAGCCGCATGCCCTCGAGCATCGGCTTCTCGTCGCCGAGCTGCCGGTTGGGATAGAGCTGGACCTCGATGCGCCCGTTGGAGGCCGCCTCGACGCGCTCCTTGAAGGCGCGCGCGCCGGTGGCATAGGGATCCTGCGCGCCGTCGGCGGTGGTCCAGCCGAGCTTGATGACGGTCTTCTGCTGGGCGAAAGCCGGCGCGCTTGCGAGCACGATTCCGACTGCCGTGAATGCACCGAGTGCGCGGCGCGTGATCAGGTTAGCCATGGGTAACTCCTCCCGTTGAAAGTAAGCGCCGCCGTTCAGCCGGCGGTCGCGGTGGCAAATCCGTAGAGACGCGCCGGGTTGTCGACGAGGATGCGGTTGCGCACCGCCGCCTCCGGCACCCAGAGCGGCAGCAAATCCAGCAATGCGCCGGTGTTGAACATCGGCCCTTCGACCGAGACATGCGGCCAGTCGGAACCCCAGACGCAGCGCTCCGGCGCGGCCGCAACCAGCGTCCGCGCGAAGTCGAGCGTATCGTGGAACGGCGCGCCCGCCTGCGAAATGCGGTAGGCCCCGGACAATTTCACCCAGGCCTTGCCTTCGCGGAGCAGCCGCAGCATCCGCTGGAAGCCGGGATGCACGACGCCAGACGATACCGGCATGTGCCCCATATGGTCGAACACGACCTCGACAGGCAGTTTCATCATGCGCGGCCCGAGTTCAGGCAGGTTGCGCGCGTCGATCAGCAGCTGGATGTGCCAGCCGAGCGGCGCGACACGGGCGGCCAGCCGCTCCATCTCGTCGATCGCCACGCCACCGCCGAACAGGACGTTGATGCGGATGCCGCGCACGCCGGCCGCGTGCAGCGCCTCGAGTTCCTCGTCGCCGACATCGGGCGCGACCACCGCGACACCGCGCAACCGGTCCGGATGCGCCTTCAGGCTCTCGACCATGCAGCGGTTGTCGGTGCCGTAGACGCTGATCTGGACCAGCACGCCACGCGCCACGCCGAGACTGTCGAGCATGCCGAGATAGGCGCACTCGGGCGCCGGAGGCGGCGTGTAGCTGCGGCTGGCGACCATCGGGAAGCGATCGGCCGTTCCTATCACATGGGCATGGGTGTCACAGGCATGGACCGGAACGGCGAAATCAGGCGGACTGACGAACGGGTTCGGTCCCTGACAGGCCGGTGGCTCGAGCAGGGTTGTGCTCATGACCGCGCACCGGTGAAAGGCCCGAGCCCGAGCCGCTCCATCGCCGCCGACAGATGACGGCGCATCGCCGCTTCCGCAGCCGGCGCATCGCGCCGTTCGATCGCCGCGAACACCGCCTCATGCTCGGCCTGCACCGCCAACACGCTGCTGGGGTGACGCGCCGCGGTGTTCGAGCGCGCCTTGGCGATGGCGCCATGCAGATTGGCGCCGAGAAAGGTCAGGAAGCGGTCGAAATAGGGATTACGCGAGGCCCGGGCGATGGTGGCATGAAAGCGATTGTCGGCCTCGATATCGTCCTCCCGGCCCGCGACGGAGACTTTCATCTCCCGCAGACAGGCGCGCATCGCCGCCAGCTCGCTGCGGTTGGCGCGGACGGCAGCAAGGCCAGCCGCGGCGCCTTCCACCGCGACGCGGAGCTGAAAGATGTCGTGCAGATCCTTGACGATGGCCGGATCGGGCTCCAGCCGGAACAGACTCTTGCCCGGCTCGGCCGAAACGAAGGCCCCCAGCCCCTGGCGCGTATCGACCAGCTCATCCGATTTCAGCCGCGACATCGCCTCGCGCACCACCATGCGCGAGACCTCGAACCGCTCCGCCAGCTCCTTTTCGGATGGCAGCCGCGCGCCCGGCGCGAATTCACCTGATCGAATCGCCGCGGTAAGCTGGCGAGCGACCTCGTCGGATAGACGCGGGGCACGGGTGACGGAAGTAATCGAGGTCATGCTGACCGGTTATCATACAAGCTGGAGATCAGACAAGTTCGAATGTTCCCGACCACGGCCCGGCCGGAAAACCTTCAGGCCTGCTCCCCCTTCAGCAACTCGACATACCACGCCGCCGATCGCTCCACCGCCTGCGCACCGCCGCTCATCACCTGGCGTCCCGGAAAGGCGCCGTAGATCCGGTCGAACTTCCAGGCAGCGAGCGTGTCGGCGATGCGGCGAACCGTCGTGCCCGATAGCGGCATCATGTTGGGGTAGCTCCAGAGGAACGAGACGCGACCGAGATCCGCCGCCACCTGCACGATATCGCCGCTGAAGATCGCGCCGCGTCCTTCGGCGCCATCAGCCCAATGCAGCACGGCGCCGCCGGCAAAGTGGCCGCCGAGCCGGAGCAGCGTCACGCCGTCGGCGATATCAAGGGTCTCGCCCTGCCAGAGGCGAACCGCGGGATCGGGACGCATGATCCATTCGGAATCGGCGGCGTGCAGATGGACCGGGCAGTCGAAGCGGCGCGCCCAGTCCTGCATGCAGGTGTAGTAATGCGGATGCGAGATGGCGACCGCGCGAAGTCCGCCCAACGAGCGGATCAGCGCCTCGGTGGCATCGTCCAGCAAGGCGAGACAATCCCACAGGATGTTGCCCCCGGCGGTGCGCAACAGCAGCGCGCGCTGGCCGATGCCGAATTGCGGCCATGTGTGAATTTCGAACAGGCCGGCTTCAAGCTGCCGCCAGGCATTGACGTGCCCGCGGCCAAGTCGTTCCGGCGTTGTCCAGGCCTGCCCGCCCGGCGGCACATACTGGCGTTCGTCGTCGCAGATCCGGCAGTGGCGTGGCGGTTCGGGAGCCTCCGGGTACGAGGTCCCGCACGTGCTGCAGATGTGAATCGGCATCGAACGGCCTGCCCTTTCAGAGATCGCCTGTTTCGGGCGGCTCGAACCAGTTCATCAGCGACAATCCGCCATCGATCACAATCGCCGATCCCGTGACATAGGCCGACACCCTGTTCGACAGCACCGCCAGCGCCATCGGCGCGAGGTCGGCGGCCTCGCCCAGGCGTCCCAGCGGGATGTGTCTTGCCAATGCCGGATCGGCGACAAAACCGCCGGCGGCGACGGCGCCGGGCACCAGCGCGTTGACGCGGATGCCGTAGCGGCCCCACGTCCGCGCCAGTTCCTTCACCAGCATGGCGAGCGCGGCCTTGGATGTCGAATAGTGCGGCAGGTTGCGCGGCGTGCCTGCATGAAGCGAGGTGAGGAACAGGAACGAGCCGGGCTCTTTCGCCGCGATCAGCGGCCGCGCCAGTTCGCGCGCGAGATGAAAGCCGGCGTCGACGTTGACCGCGCGCATCTGCGCCCAGGTCTCGTCGCTGACCGCCATGGCATGATCGGCCTCGCGCCGCGGCGGCGAGGCGCTGTGAACGAAATGGGTCACCCGCCCGACCGCCGATTGTGCCTGCGCCAGCAGCGCATCGCAGGCGGCGCGATCCCCGAGATCGCCGACGAAGGCAAACCCCAGTTCCGGCCGCGGCGAGGTCTTGATCGCATCGGCAACCGTATCCGGGTTGATGTCGGCGAACACGGTCCGCACGCCCTCCCCGACCAGAGCTTGCGCGATGGCGCGGCCGATGCCATTGCCCGCGCCGGTGACCAGGGCCGCCTCGCGCGCGGGATCGAAAGGTGTGTTCAAGAGGCTCATGCTGTCGACTCCCAAAGGGGTGCGGTGAATAAGACACGATTGCCGGTCAGCTTCAACGCCATGACCGCCATCGCAGCGTGTCGTTGCTTCCGGAGGTTGCGCGGTGATGATGTCGGAGCTAGTCTTATTGCCCAACCCAGGGAGCCGACAATGCGTTATGGTCTCTTCATCGTGGGATTGATGGTCCTTGCGGCACCGGCGCAGGCCGAGCCGCGCTCGGTCTATGTGGCCATGGTACTGCAGGCTTTCGCCGCCAAGGTCGAATGTCCCGGCATGGACGTGGCCTATCAGGATCTGGTGCAGAAGGCGAAGGAGATGCAGCTGCCGGACGAAACCACCGAGAAGGTTCGAAAGGCCATCGCCTACATGCACACCGGTGGAAAAATGGGCGAGCGCGGGGACGCCGAACTGATGTCGGAAGTCGCCGTGGCGACGAAATCAACCGACCTCGACCAGCGCCGTCTCGGCCTCTCAACCTGGTGCGAGACCCAGAAAGCCAAACTCGCCGGATTTGTTCGCACGAAGAATTAGGGCGAAGCACCGACCTCATCCTGAGGAGCCGCGCACGCTTCGCGCGGCGTCTCGAAGGATGGCAGCAGGCAATTTGCCACATGGTTCGCGACGCGGGCCCGCCAGCGCACTTGTCGGCGGCCGGACGCGCTCCTCACCATGAGGGAGGGCGTCCCGCGCAAGAACCTGCGACAGATTAACCCGACGGGCAAATCACTTCGATTTATCCGAAATCGTGTCAAGCCCTTTGCGTAAAAATATTTCTGTTTTTCAGAATTGAAAACCGAGCTATATGTTCGCCATCCCGTCCCATTCAGTGGGGCGTTGCGCAGAGGTCACCAATGCGGGACGGGGATGCGGTGGACGCGAATGGCGCTCTTGACCGGAGTGCCTGAAGCGGATGGCGAAATCGTGTGGTTCCGACACCCCAAGGGCAGGTGTCAAGCTCGCCGCTCAAGGCAGCGCGGGTGACGGTGGCAAAAGTGCAGGGCTCACCGAGAAGAGCACGTATAAGCCTTAAACCACTGCGCGGGGAGTGCCGGGTGATTCCGGTGTGA
>NZ_JAURXB010000249.1 GCF_030654605.1 Bradyrhizobium sp. | reverse complement strand
GTCCTGCCCGGTGAACACGGCATAGGCGTACAGCGCGAGGTAACCGATCGCGAGCGCGCCGACGGCGTAGAATGCCCAGATCGCGACGCGCTTCATCGGGTCAACGCGCGGCGCGGCGCCGGGCCCGCAAACGCCATGGCGATTTGAAGAAGTTTGCGTTCCAAGCGGGCAGACCTGTTCGATTTCGACGGTGTGACTCTAGGTGGCGGGCATCGCGGCCGCAAATGCGCAAGAGCCCGGCGAAGCATCGGAGCCGTCAGTGCCGACTTGATGACGCCGCCCTCGTTTCGAGGCGCGGGGCATGCCGGTTTGCCCGAATTTCAATTGCTCCACTCAACCCTTTGTTGCTAAAATTACAATAGCAACGGGAGAGCGATCATGGCCTATGTCCAAACCACTGGCACGCATTCGACGAACTCATCTTCATGGACGCAGATACCCGGCCTCAGCCTTGTCATTCCCGAAGGCGTCGGGACGACCGCGATCATCATCCTGAACGTTCCCTGGCCATATGCAGGCGGCGACAATTATCCGGGCGGCAGTTTCGGCATTCAGGTGAACGGCCAGCTCTCGCCGGTGATTGCCGGGTTTACCTACAATGTCATAAACGGCAACGCCCGGGTACCGACGACACTGATCGTCGGCGTTCCCCTGGGCAACCAACCGCAGACCATCGCTGCGGTATGGCAGAACGTTCGCGGCAGCAACGTGACCATCGATACGCCGGCGTCGCTGACTTCGATCATGAACTAGCGGGATCGCCGCCGGGCGATCGGGGCGCCTTCAAATACCACGCAGCACGCCGCGGGCGGAAGGCTGAGGTCGGGTCGCGGTAGGGGAAATGGGCTAACAAGTCAGGTGCTTTTGTGGCACATGGTGCTGCCGTCCGAATGATCGGGCGTACCGCACCATTCGAGATCGCCATGCCCGCACCCAAGCCGCCTGCCTTCGAGACCCTGAGCCTGCACGCCGGCCAGCGTCCGGATCCCGTCACCGGCGCACGTGCGGTCCCGATCTACCAGACCACATCCTACGTCTTCCAGGATTCCGAACACGCCGCGGCGCTGTTCAATCTGGAACGCGCCGGCCACATCTACACCCGGATTTCGAACCCGACGACGGCGGTGCTGGAAGAGCGGCTGGCCGCGCTGGAGAGCGGCGTCGGCGCGATCTGCACCGCGAGCGGCATGGCGGCGCTGCATCTGGCGATCGCCACGCTGCTCAATGCCGGCGACCATATCGTCGCCTCCGCCTCGCTCTATGGCGGCACCATCAACCTGCTGGCGCATACGCTGCCGCGCTTCGGCATCACGACCACATTTGTAAAAC